>JACZWD010000022.1:4723-18623 GCA_022572335.1 Pseudomonadota bacterium | reverse complement strand
TCGGCATGACCCTGGGCTTGGCGCTGACGGTGGCGGCGGCGGTGCTGTAGGTATAGGACGCGCTTGCACGAACGCCCGGGCGGCGCCTGCCGCCCGAAGTGCGATGCCGCCCGGAATGTCGGAGATGCCGCAGGCGCGGCGTCAGATATCCCGCCCCAGGGCGCGGGCCAGGATCATGTAGACCTTGCCCATGTCCGAGGACATGAAGGTGGCGTTCAGTATCCCGTCGTGGTCGCGTTTCGCGGCTTCCTTGAGCAGGGTTTCGAACTGGGACAGGTAGCGGGTGACGTACCGCCTGAACTCGTCGTCGTCCTGGTACTTCCGCTTGATGGCCTCAAGCTTGGCCTTCTCCCGGAATCCCAGCATCTTGCGCACGAAAATGCCCTTTTCGCCCTTGTTGAAGCGGCGCCAGTCGTCTTCGGTGACGGTGGTTTCCAACAGCCGGTTCATGTCCACGGCGAGGGACTGCAGGCGCTCCGAGATGAAGGTCGCCCGGCGCAGGAAACCTTCGATCCCCACCTTTTCCGTCTGTTCCTTGAGGGAGTCCGTGACCTCGACGGCCTCGCGCACGGCCGCCCGCATGTCCGTGGTCTGGCGGCCCATGGTCTTGCTCACGGCACGCGCCTGCTCGGCCACCTTGTCCGCCGTGGCGCTCAGCCCTTGGGCGCGTTCGCGCAGGGCCTCGTCCGAGACGCCGGCGTCGGTCACGGCCTGCCTGGTGACGCGCGCCACCTTCCGGGTCTGCCGGGCCAGGGTCTCGCCCAGCATCTCCATGCCGATTTCCGCCTTTTTGTAGGTTGCCGCCAGCCCCTCCACCTGCCGGAGCGCGGACTCTTGGGTACCGTCCATGTTGGCCGTGATCTGTGCGGTCTTGGCCGCCGCCTCCTCGCCGTGGCGCCGCAGCAGACCGGCGACCTGGCGCAGCATGGCGGCGTTGCGCTCGGTTGCCGCCATCGCTTCCTCGGAACGCCGCGCCAGCGAGCCGCCGACCCGCTCCAGGTCGGCGGTCGCGGTCTCCGCGGCGGCGGTCAGTTCCCGGGACCGGTAGCCCAGGGATTCGGCGGCACTTTCCACGTTCTCGGCGCCCGCCCGCGAGGCGTTGGCCAACTCCTGGGAACGTGCGCCCAGGCCCTGCTCCACCCGCCTCAGGTTGGCCAGGGTGTGCCGGGAGACGTCGTCCAGTTCGTCGGCGCGCGCCTTCAGGGCGTCGCCGATGGAACTTACCTGTTCCGTCGCCCGCTCGGAACTGGCCGTCAGGTCCCCGGCTTGGCGCTGCAGCGCATCCGTCATCAGGGTCACCAGGGTGGGCGCACGGTCCACCGCCATCGATACCTCGTGAGAGCGCTCGTGCAGGCCTTCGCTCACCTTGCCCAATTGGTTGGCGGCCTCGCCGGACGCCTCGGACAACCCGGCCGCCTCGCGATGGAGCGTATCGCCGAACGCCTTCAAATGGGTCGACGCCTCCTCGTAGGCGGCATGCAGATCCTGGGAGCGCCGGCGCAACACCCCTCCCACATCGTGGAGCCGCTCTCCGGCCCGTTCCAGGGCGGCGTCAAGATCGCTGGTGTGCTCATGCAGGGAACCGGCGATCCCCTCCAGCCGGGACGCCGCACGGTCCGAGGCGGAGGTGGCGTCGTGCACCTGTTCGCGCATGATTTCCCCGACCGCCTTGATGCGCGATGCGGCCGCCTCGGAGGCATCGCCGAGCGCCAGGGTCCCGTCTTTCAGGGACCGGGTCACCTCCTGCATCTGGCCGGCCGCCTGATCGGAAGCCGTGCCCACGTCCGCCGTCTGGGCGCGCAACGTCTCTCCGGCCTCGGCCAGCCGGCCGGCGGTGTCGTCGGCCAGCCGGCCCAGTTCCCGCGAGCGCTCTTCCAGGGTTCCGCCCATCGCGTCGACGCGCTGCACGGCGTGTTCGGAGACCGCCGTCAGGTCGTCGGCCTGGCGGTGCATGGCGTCCGTGACCAGGGAAATCAGCTTCGCCGCCCGGTCCGAGGCCGCCGCCACCTCGCGGGAGCGCTCGAACAGGGCATCGCCCGCCCGCCCGGCGTCGTTCACCACCCGGCCGGCCACGGTGGACAGGTCGTCCGAGTTCCGCCGCAGGATCTCGGCCACGGCCTCCACCTTGGCCGCCGCCTCGTCCGAGATCGCCACCAGTTCCTTCTCGCGCCGTTGCACCTCCTCGCCGACCCCCTGGAGGCGCCCTTCGGCCCGGTCCGAGGACGCGCGCAGGTCGTCGCTGTGCCGCCGCAGCATCTCTCCGGCATCGGCCATCAGCGTCGCCGACCGGGCCGAGACTTCGGCCAATGCCTCGGCCTGCCCCTCCAGCGTCTTCGCCGCGGTGTCCATCTGCTCGGAGGCGCGGGCCGAAGACGCGGTCAGTGTCCGGGAACGGTCCTCCACCACTTCGCCCAGGGCCTCGATCCGCGTTGCCGCGGCTTGCGAGGCATCGGTGACGTCGCGTAACTGCCGGCGCACGACGTCGACAAGCTCGCCGGTCCGTTCCGCCGCCGCGTCGACCTCGCGTGCGCCCTGGCGCAGCGCCCCCGTCGCCGCGGTGACGCCGGCGACACCCTTCGCCGAGGCGGCGGCCACGCCATCGGAACTCCTGTGCAGGGCGTCGCTGATGGCGCCGACGTGGGTGCCCGCTTTTTCCGCGGCGATGGCCAGATCCTGGGCGCGCTGGCGCAAACCCTCGCCAACGGCGCCGATACTCAAAAGGCTCTGGTTCGCGGTCTTGGCCATCTCATTGGCCCGGCCACGCAGCGCTTCGCCCATTTCGCCGACCCGGGCAAGGGCCTGGTCGGAGGTCTCGGCCAGGTCCGAGGACCGTCTTTTCAATGCCTCGCCCACGTCTTCCACCTGGCCCAGCACCTTGTCCGAAAGCACCGAAAGGTCCTCGGACGTCCGGCGCACGGACTCGCCGATGGCCTTGGTCCGGGCCTCGGCGCGTTCGCTAATGTCGCCGAGTTCGACGGCCTGCTGGCGGAAGGCGTCGCAGCTGGCCTGGACGCGCACCGAGACGTTCTCGGCGGTGGATACAAGTTCCCGCGCCTGGTCCTGAAGCGCCTCGCCGATCCCCTTGACCCGCTCCGATACCCGGTCGGACGTCTCGCTCAGCAGCCGCGACTGCCGATCCAGGTGTTCACCGATGTCGGAGGTCTGGCTTGCCACCCGTTCACCGACGTCGGCGAGTTCGCCGGTCTGCCGGTGCAGGGCTTGGCTCAACATTTCCGTCTGGGTCGCCACCCGGTCCGACCGCCGCGACAGGTCCTGGGCATGGCCGTGCAGGATTTCGGCGCCGGTGCGGACCCGCGCATCGGCCGCGTCCAGGGCCCCGAAAAGCCCCTGCAGCCGCCCGTGCAGCGCCTCTCCGGCCTCGTCCATGCGCGCCACCGACTGGTTCGCGGTGCGGCCCAGCTCCTCGGTGTGCTTTTCGAAGGCCTGGGCGGATTCCGTGGTCCACGCCGCCGCCTCTTGCGCGGTCTGGGCCAGTTCCTCGCTGCGCCGGCGCAGGGTCTGGCTAAGGCTCTCGGCCCGGGCCGAGGCGCGATCGGACGACACCACCAACGCGCTCGAATGCCGGTTCAGGGTCTCCCCCACCTCGCGCGCCCGCGCCGCGGCCGTCTCGGCGGTGGCGCGCAGGTCCTCGGTCTGCCGGCGCAGGACCTCGGCAATGGCCTGGGCCCGCAGATCCGCGTCCTCGGACACCTGCGACAGCTCCTGGGTCCGCTCCCGGACCAACCGGTTGACGGCCTCCGCCCGCGCCGCCGCCTCTTCCGAAGCCTGGGTCAGCGCCCGGGCCTGGCGGCGCAGCGTATCGGTGATCTCGTTCACCCGCGTCTGGGCGCCGGCGGACGGATAGGCCAGCCGGCGAAGATTCCGGCTGAGCGCCGCGGTGTCGTGACGGAGCCTCCGGCCGCGCTCGAAAAAGGCGATGACCATCCACAGAAGCGCCAGCGGCGTCAGCAGCCCCGCCGCCATGCCGCCCACTTCGTGGGGCAGAAGGAGAAACAGGTCGCGCCAACCGATCTGCTGGGCGAGGTAGGTGATGGAGGCCGCCAGCCAGGCGGCGCTGAGAACCACGCCGCCGATGGTGGGAAGCCGATACCTCAAATAGAAGGGCGGCGTCCACTCCTCGAAGCCGATGCCCTGGCCCAGGTCCGACGGCGCCTCATCGGCACCGTGCCGGGCCTGCCCGTGCACGCCGTCCGCGTCACGCGCCCCTTCCGCGACCGCCGGTTCCCCGCCGGCCATAAAGGTGGGTGCCCCGGGCGCGCCGCCGGGACCGCCTTCCCCGGGCGAGGGCGGCGCGCCGGTGCGTTCCGCATCCGCGTCGTACGCGACCTGGATGGGGGGCTTGTCCGCCGTCCTGGGGTGCCTGTCGGCCATGGGCAACCTACCGGATCGTCAACCGCCGCCCGATGGGGGGTCGGGCGATCATACACGACGCATATCTTGCCGGTAAACGGTGAACCATCACAAAATCTAGCAAAATGCTAAAGACCCGGCGGCCACCCCCGGGGTGCCCTTCGACCCGATCCGGGAAATCCCGCGCGGTGCCCGCTGGTATGGAATCCTGCCGTCTCCCATTAAACACGTATTTATGAATTATTTTTTGATTCGGCCCCCCTGGAAGAGGATTCCCGGGTCGAACCGGAGTCCTGGCCAGCCGCTAGAGCGCCCTAAAACAGGTGCTGGCCGCCGGTCACCCAGATTTCCGTGCCCGTGACGTAGCCCGCGTCGTCCGAGCACAGATAATAGATCGTGCTCGCCACGTCCGCCGGCGTGCCCAGGCGGGCGAGCGGGATGCGCGGGATCAGCACCTCGTACTCGGGCTGGACCATGTCGGTTTCGATCTCCCCCGGGGCGACGGCGTTGACCCGCACGTCCAGGGCCGCGAACTCGTTGGCCAGTTCCCGGGTCAGGGCCGACAACGCCGCCTTGGAGATGGAATAGGCCGACCCGGCAAAGGGATGGATGGCGTGCCCGGCGATGGAGGTGACGTTGACGATCGCCCCCTTGCCCCTGTGCAGGGCCGAGGCGAAGCCCCGCGAAAGCTTCAGGGTGGCGAAGAAGTTGATCTCGAAGACCTCCCGCCAGGCGTCCAGGTCCCCGTTCAGGCACCCCAGCCGCTCCTTGTACGGGGTCTTGGGCGACATGCCGGCGTTGTTGACGAGCGCGTGCAGGGGCCGTTCGCCGAGGGTTTCGTTGGCCTTGCCGATAAAGTTGGCGAGGCTTTCTGAGTCCCCCAGGTCGGTGGGAATGTGCAGGGTCCAGTTGGGATCGCGCTTGCACTCGGCCGGGGTGTCCTCGCGCGAGCACGTGATGACGCTCCAGCCCCGGTCCAGGAAGCACATCGCCGTGGTGTGGCCGATGCCGCGGCTGGCCCCGGTGACGATGACCGTCTTCCTGTCGTCCGTCCCGTCCCCTTCCATGCCCGGAACGTTAGCAGGTTGCCACGGAGAAGGGCAGTGGGTTTGCCGCACGCGATGCACGCGGCGCACGTGGCGATGGCGCGCTCTTTTGTTGCCCGCCGTCGGACAGGGTTACAATAGTATAGGCCCATGTGCTCCCGCTACGAGATCGACGCGAGCCCGCGGGACCTGGCGCGACGCTTCGCGCTCTGCGACCCGCCGCCGGTTCCCCAGGCGCCCGAGTTGCGCCCGACGAACCGCGCCCTGGTGATCGCCGGCGCTGGGCGGGCGCACCTCCTGGTCTGGGGGCTGCCGGCAACCTGGAACGGCAAGCCGCTGATCAACGCCCGCGCCGAGACCCTGGCCCGCAAAAAGACCTTCCGTCCCCTGCTCGGCAACCGGTGTCTGGTTCCGGCGACCGCGTATTTCGAGTGGCGCGGCGAAGGCCGGCACAAACGCAAGATGCGCATCGCGCCCGCGGACGGCGGACTGATGGCCTTCGCCGGGCTCACCGACGGCGACCACTTCACCATCATCACCTGCGCCCCGGCCCCGGCCATCGCCCACATCCACGACCGCATGCCGGTGATCCTCGATGCCGGGGCGGAGGCGCCGTGGCTGGACCTGGGCCTTCCCTTCACCGCCGTCAGCGGGCTGCTCGTTCCCTATGCGGGGGGACCGTTGGCGGCCGACGAGGAACCCCTGCCCCGGCGCGAGCCGGACCTTTTCGGCCCCGTCAGTGGGCCATGAACAGGGGGGCCGTCGCCTGCGCCAGGACGTGCCGGGTGACGCCGCCGAGGATCAACCGGCGCATGCGGCTGTGGGTATAGGCCCCCATGACCAGCAGGTCGGCGCCGGCGTCGGCGCACTCCTTGAGCAGCTCCGCCCCCACCGCGCGGTCGGTGGCGGCAAAGGTTTTCGTCTCCACTTTCACCCCATACCAGGCAAGGTAAGCCGCCAGCTCCGGGGCGGCCGAGGCCGAGGTGCGGTCGCTCTCGACGGTCAGGATGACCACGCCGTCGGCGCGGGTGATCAACGGCAGGGCGGCGGACACCGCGCGCGCGGCCTGGGCGCTGCCGTTCCACGATATGGCCACCTTGCGGCCGAGCACGCGGGGGGCGCTGGGGGGCGCCACCAGCACCGGGCGGCCGGTTTCGAAGAGGGCCGCGTTCAGGGTCATGACCGAGCTTCCCTCCGCTTGCGACGTCGGCCGGCCGACGACGATCAGGTCGACGAGCCGTCCCCGCCACGCCGTGGCCTCGTCCTCGCGGCCCGTGTCCTCGGTCCAGCTCGCCGACACCTTTTCCGCCGGGTCGGGTGTATCGACCACGGCGATGCCGTGCTCGGAGCACAAGCCGTCGAACATGGCGCGTGCCTTGGCGGCCCGCTTGGCGGCCTCGGTCTCGGCCAGTTCGATCATTTCCTCGATCATGGTTCCCGACATGCCTTCGCCGAGCAGGGGCACGGCGTCCTTCGGGTCGGCGCGCATGTGAAGAACCTTGACGTTGGCGGCGAGATCGCGGCCGACCATGAACGCCGTCTCCAGGGCCGGTTTCGACGCCTCGGAGCCGTCCAGCGGAACGAGTATGGTCCTGATCCCCATCCCTTCCTCCTTTGCCCGACGGCGCCCGGCGGCCCGCTCTTGCCGAGACCGCCCGGCAGCCGTTTGCACGCTCCCATCATGGCCACCCGGAGTAGAAATATAAAGGGTCCGTGTGAAGAGGCCGCAGGGAATGGCAGGGGGATGGTCCCGGTCCCCGGTCCCCGGATTACAGGCCGATCAGCGCCCGTCCCTTGCCGAGGGTCTCTACCCTGGGGCCCGAGCTGTCGATCCGGTTCCAGTCGATCTCGCCCACGTCATAGGCCGCCTGTGCCCGGACCACCCCGGCGTCGGCGTCGGAGACGTTCCCGCGGCGCACCGTGACCCGCCGTTGACGCGCCTCGAGCGGCGCCTCCAGCCACAGGCCGTGGAAGGGCACGCGCGTACTGGCCGGGATCGCGGCGACGGCGCGGCGCTGCCCGGGGCGGGCGAAAACGGCGTCGGCGATGACCGCGTAACCGGCCTCGAGCGCCGTCCGCGCTTCTTCGAACAGGGTCCGGTAGGTGCGTTCCGTCATCGCCGCCGAATAGCCCTCCGGCCCCAGCGGGGCCAGCGGGTCGACACCGGAGAGGCGCTTGCGGACCACGTCGCTGCGCACCACCCGCGCCCCGGGGGGGGCGCCCAGGGACGGCGCCAGTTCCCGGGCCAGGCGCGACTTGCCGGTACCGGAAAATCCGCCGACGGCGACCAGCACCGGCGGCGGCGGCGCGAGATAGGCGAGCGCCCTGTCCAGGTAAGCGCGGGCTTCGGCGCGCGACCGCCGGGCCTCGGCGCGGTCCGTCTGGGTGGCCGCGGCGGCCGCCTCCACATGGGAACGGATGGCGGCGCGCACGGACAGGAACAGGCCCAACGCCCCAAGACCGGCGGTATCCCCGGTGATGTCCAGGTAGCGGTTCAACGCGATACTGGCCAGCCGTCTCAGTCCCCGGTGGTCCAAATCCATGAGCAGGAAGGCCAGGTCGTAAAGAACATCGATGTCGCTCAGGAGCGGATTGAACTCGATGGCGTCGAACAGGGTCGGCTTTCCGTCCATGCGAAAGATGTTGCGCAGGTGCAGATCCCCATGGCAGTGCCTGACACGGCCCCCGGCCCGGCGGCCATCGAGAAGCGCCGCGCACCCGTCCAGCGCACGCCGCGTCGACACGTTCAGCCGCTCCACCTTTACCGGGTCGAGCACGCCGTTTGCGCATTCGGCGAAGGTTTCGGCGTTGCCGTCGACGATCACCCCCATGCCGGCGTGTCCGCCGCCCCGCCCGCGCTCCTCCGCCTCGCCGTGCAGGCGGGCGACGGCGTCGGCCAGATCCTCCATGGCCGGACGGTCGAGGGCGCCGAGCCGGGCCAGGCGGTCGAACAGGGTGTCTTGGTCAAAGCGGGTCATCTCCACCAGCCAGTCGACCGGCGCTCCGTCGCCGCCGAGGCGCAAGCCCCCGTCCGGCTCCCGCGTCACGGCGACGACGCCCCGGTACATGCCGGGCGCGGTGCGCCGGTTGACCACCACCTCGGCCTTGCAGGAGGCGCGGCGCAGCGCGCTGGTGGAGAAATCGAGATAGGGGAAACGGACCGCCCGCTTGAGTTTGTACGCCCGGTCGCCGGTCAGGAAGATCACGGAAACGTGGGTCTCCAGCCGCTCCACCGCCGACGCATCGCTGCCGTAGGCCTGGGGACGGGACAGGAAAGCGATGACTTCGCCTTGATCCTCGACGATCACGGTGAACGGTTCCCGGCCTGGACCTTACCGCGCGCCCGTTCGTCCCGCCTCAATCGAAGGCGGCCCGTTTTTCGTCCACCCCTTCCGGATCCTCGTGGATGATCACCTCGGCCTTGGGATAGGCGCGCTCGATCTCGGCCTCGACCTGATCGGAGATCTCGTGCGCCTGGTTGAGCGTGATGGTTCCGTCCATCTCCAGGTGAAGCTGAATGAACAGTTGCAGCCCGGACGACCGTGTCCTGAGGTCATGCATGTCGCGCACGGCGGGATGGGCGAGCACGATTTGGCGGATACGCTGGCGCTCGGCATCGGGCAGCTCGCGGTCCATGAGGAGGTTCAGCGCCTGGCGCCCGATCACCGCGGCGCCCCACACGATGTAGCCGGCGATGGCGGTGGCGAACAGGGGATCGGCCCATCGCCATCCCAGCCTGGTCGCCAGGATCAGCGACACGATGACGCTGGCGTTGACCAGCACGTCCATCCGGTAATGCACGGAATCGGCGCCGATGGCGATCGAGCCCGTCTGCCGCACCACGTGCCTCTGGAAAAGCACCAGCACGACGGTCAGGGCGATGGAGAAAACCATCACCGCGATGCCGATCTCGGTGTTCTCCAGGTCCCTGGGCTGGATGAACCGTTTGCCCGCCTCGATCAGCAGGAAGGCCGCGGAGCCGCAGATGAAGGCGGCCTGCGCCAGGCCGGCCAGGGGCTCGGCCTTGCCGTGACCGAAGCGGTGTTCGCGGTCGGCCGGCTGCAAAGCCTGGCGGACCGCCAACAGGTTGATCAGCGATGCGCCGGCATCCAACAGGGAATCGATGAGCGTCGACAGCAGGCTGACCGAATCGGTGGCCAGCCACGCGGCGAACTTGGCGACGACGAGGACGACCGCCACGGACACCGAGGCGTAGGTGGCCAGCTTCATCAGCGACGCGGCCCTTTGCGCGGAAACCGGGCTCTCGGTTGCGGCCAGCGTGGATGTGTCTGCCATGTCCGCCTGCCTTACATTAATACCGGCTAAGGGTACAGCCGCTCCTTTCGCCAACCCCCGCCGTCGCGATGGTACACCACCCGGTCGTGCAGACGGAACGGCCGCTCCCGCCAAAATTCGATGTGCTCGGGCACGAGCGTGAAACCCGACCAGAAATCGGGACGGGGCACGGTCCCCACGTGGAACTTGGCGGTGTACTTGGCCACACGGGCCTCCAACCGGAAGCGCCCTTCCATGGGATGGGACTGCTTGGACGCCCATGCCCCGATCTGGGCGCCGCGCGGACGGGTGGCGAAGTAGGCGTCGGCCTCGGCGTCGGTCACCCTGGCCACCGTCCCTTCGACATGGACCTGCCGCTTGAGCGATTTCCAGTAAAAACACAACGCCGCGCGGGGATTGGCCGACAGGTGTTCCGCCTTGCGGCTTCCCAGGTTGGTGTAAAAGGTAAAGCCGCGCTCGTCCACGCCCTTGAGCAGGACCATGCGCGCCGACGCCGCCCCGTCGGGCGTGACGGTGGCCAGGGTCATGGCGTTGGGATTGTTGGGCTCGGACCGTTCGGCGTCGGCCAGCCAATCCTTAAACAGGCTGATCGGGTCCTCGCTTGTAGTGACAGTCATGGTGTCCTTGGGTTAATATCTGGAAAAGGCTTTCCCGATACCGTGGGGTCGGGGGTGTGGTGTTTTCCTTCCACAGGCCAGGGGGCTAGGGAAGGTTTGTGTTTTCGATTTGTCAAGGATCAGCTGAATCGAGGTACCGAATTATGGACATCAAGCGCATCGCCTCTGTTGCCTTTGCCGCCCTGTTGCTCGCGGCCTGCGCGGACTACCAGAACCGCCCGAAACAGGCCGGCGGCACCTTTATCGGCGCCGGCCTTGGCGCCCTCGCCGGCTCGCAGATCGGCTCGGGCAGAGGACAACTCGCCGCGGTGGCGATCGGCGCCCTCGCCGGCGCTTTTCTCGGCAGCGAGATCGGCAAGTCCCTGGACAAGGCGGACCGTCTGTACGCGCAACGGGCACAGGATAGGGCCCACACGACGCCGATCGGCCAGTCCATCGCCTGGAACAACCCCAAAAGCGGGAATTACGGCGCCTTCACGCCGACCCGTGACGGAACGAACACGACGACCGGCGAATATTGCCGCGAGTACCAGACCACGGTCACCGTCGGCGGCAAGACCGAAAACGCCTACGGCACCGCGTGCCGGCAGCCCGACGGCAGCTGGCGAATCGCCAAATAACGCGCCCAGGCGGCGGAACGGTCCCCGGCGGACGCCTCTGTATTCCGCGGCCGTGGCCGCGGGGGTTCAACCCGTCCGCCGGCTCGCCTGAATGACCGGCCGCCACGAAATACCCGGCGTCCCGCGGAACGTTGGAGAGGACAGAATCACCAAGGCCTAGCGCACGGGCCGGGCGCCGACGTCTCCCACACGTTGACGGCGAATTTCCTCGAGGCCGCCGGCGAAATCCGGTCGAGGCGCGGGGCCGGCGCCCCGCCCGGCTATTGCCTTTCCCTGGTTTCGTGTAGGATGCCGCCACCTTGTCCGGCAACGGATGAATTTTTTTTGACCACCGCATGTGGATTCGATGAGCGAACCGGCGCCGCTGATGGCGGGAAAACGGGGCCTGATCATGGGCGTCGCCAACGACCGCTCCATCGCCTGGGGGATCGCAAAGGCGGTGCACGACCACGGCGCCGAACTCGCCTTTACGTATCAAGGAGAGGTGTTGCACAAGCGCGTGGCGCCCCTGGCCGATTCGGTGGAATCGGAGATCGTAATGCCCTGCGACGTCACCGACATGCCGAGCATGGACGCCGTCTTCGACACCCTCCGCGAACGCTGGGGCCGGCTGGACTTCGCCGTCCACGCCATCGCGTACTCGGACAAGGAACAGTTGAAGGGCAAGTACATCGACACCACCGCCGGCAACTTTGCCAAGACCCTGAACATCTCGTGCTATTCCTTTACCGCGCTGTGCCAGCGCGCGGTGCCGTTGATGACCGGGGGCGGAAGCCTGCTCACCCTGACCTACGTGGGCTCGCGGCGGGTGACGCCGCATTACAACGTGATGGGCGTCGCCAAGGCGGCGCTGGAAGCCAGCGTTCGGTACCTGGCCGAGGACCTGGGCCGGCAGAACATCCGGGTCAACGCGATTTCCTCCGGGCCCATGAAAACCCTGGCGGCTTCCGGCATCGGTGATTTCCGCTACATCCTCAAGTGGAACGAGTACAACTCGCCACTCAGGCGCAATGTCACGCTCGACGACCTCGGCGGCGCCGGACTGTACCTGTTGAGCGACCTCTCCACCGGAGTCACCGGAGAGACACACTACGTGGACTGCGGGTATCACATCGTCGGCATGAAAGCGGTCGACGCGCCCGATATCACCACGGTGTGACGGTGTAGGGCACGCCCCGTCGAAGACGTTTGCGTCCCCGGAAATCCGCCCGGGCCGGCGCCGCGGCCGTCCATAGATCCAGATACACGCGCAGAGGAAATCAGACTCCCATGTCCGGCAACACCTTCGGCCACCTGTTCCGGTTCACCACCTTCGGCGAGAGCCACGGCGCCGCCCTCGGCTGCGTCGTCGACGGCGTGCCGCCCAGGATCCCCCTCGCCGAAGACGACATCCAGGTGCACCTGGACCGGCGCCGGCCCGGCGGATCCCGGTACACCAGCCAGCGCCGCGAACCCGATCGGGTGAAGATCGTCGCCGGCGTGTTCGAAGGCCGCACCACCGGCGCGCCCATCGGGCTCATCATCACCAACGAGGACGCCCGGGCCAAGGACTACGACGCGATCAAGGACAAGTTCCGCCCCGGCCACGCGGATTACACCTACCTCCAGAAGTACGGCGTTCGCGACCACCGGGGCGGCGGGCGGGCCAGCGCCCGCGAAACCGCCATGCGCGTGGCCGCCGGCGCCGTCGCCCGCAAGGTCCTGGGCGGCGGGGTGGCGATCCGCGGCGCCCTCATCCAGATGGGAGCGCACCGCATCGACCGCGGGCGCTGGGACTGGGGAGAGGTGGAAAACAATCCCTTCTGGTGCCCCGACGCGGAAACGGCGAAGGAATGGGAGACCTTCCTCGACGGCGTGCGCAAAGCGGGCTCGTCCACGGGCGCGGTGATCGAGGTGGTGGCGGCGGGCGTTCCGGCGGGCCTGGGGGCGCCGGTCTTCGACAAGCTGGACGCCGACATCGCCAAGGCCCTGATGAGTATCCCGGCGGTCAAGGGCGTCGAGATCGGCGCCGGCTTCGCCGCCGCCGAACGCTCGGGGCCGGAGAACTCCGACGAGATGCGCATCGGCCCCGACGGCAAGGCGACGTTTCTGTCCAACAACGCCGGCGGCGTCCTCGGCGGCATATCCACCGGCCAGGACATCGTCGCCCGCTTCGTCGTCAAGCCCACCAGTTCCGTCTCCATTCCCCAGAAGACCATCGACACCCACGGCCAGGAGGTGGAGATCGCCACCAAGGGCCGCCATGACCCGTGCGTGGGCATCCGCGCCGTCGCCGTCGGCGAGGCCATGGTCGCCTGCGTGCTCGCCGACCACCTGCTGCGCCACAAGGCCCAGTGCGGGGGGTGATACCCCGTCGGCCGGACCACAACCGTATCTTAATCCTCCCGACATCCCGACCCGCGCGCGTTCTGAAAGACAGGCCCGGAGCCCTTGCCGGCCAGGGGGCACCGTTCGATTGCCGATAAAACTACATTTATTCTATGTATTATTGTCATATTGGCATTCAGATATGTGTGGTTATGTTCCATATACCTCTATGATTCGTGAATATGACCGTCGACGGTTCGGCGGCGGCGTTTGCGGGTCGAAAGGGGAGGGGAGGACGAACCATGGGCACGCAACCGGCGCAGCAGCTGACCGAGGCCGCGACCGCCACCCTCCGGCCGGCGCCGGAGGCGACCGAGGTCGATGCCGCCACCGCGCACCGTTGGCTCGACAACGGTGAAGCCCTTCTGGTGGACATTCGCGAAACGGACGAATTCGAAATGGAGCGCATCCCCGGCGCCGTGCTTTTGCCCGGGTCCGTCCTCCAACCCAAGTCCTTCCCCGAAATTTCGGGCCTGAAGATGGTGCTGTTCTGCCTGACCGGCCGGCGTTCGCTTGCCATCGCCGAGCGGTTGCTGCGGGCGGGGTTTGCCGAGGTGTATTCCCTTGCCGGCGGGACCATGGC
>JACZWD010000022.1:0-4713 GCA_022572335.1 Pseudomonadota bacterium | reverse complement strand
TGGTTATGAGTCCGGAGCCTAGTACTCCCGTAATTCTCAGCCCCGCAGGCGCCCGCCGATGAGGAATTCCTTGTTGCCGCTGGGCCCGGTGACGGGGCTTTCGGTGACGCCGAGCACGCACCACCCGGGCCTGTCCGCCAGCCAGGCGCCGATGCGCCCGCACACCTCGCGGTGCAGGTCCGGCTCGCGCACCACCCCGCCCTTGCCGACGCGGCCCTTGCCGACCTCGAACTGGGGCTTGATCAGGGCCACCAGCCAGGCCCCCGGCGCCGCCAGGGCCAGGGGCGCCGGCAGCGCCGTCTCCAGGCCGATGAAGCTGACGTCGCAGACGATCAGGGCCACCGGGTGGGGAACCATATCGCGGGTAAGGTGGCGGGCGTTGGTGCGTTCCAACACCACGACCCGGTCGTCGCCGCGCAGTTTCCAGGCGAGCTGGCCGCGGCCCACGTCCACGGCGTAGACCCGCGCCGCGCCGCGGCTCAGCAGCACGTCGGTGAAGCCCCCGGTGGAGGCGCCCACGTCCAGGCACACCAGCCCGTGCGGATCGATGCGGAAGTGATCGAGCCCGTGGGCCAGCTTGATGCCGCCCCTGGACGCCCACGGGTGGCCGCGCCCCCTGACGTCGAGGCGCGCGTCCTGGGCGAGGCGCACCCCGGCTTTGTCCAGCCGCCTGGTGCCGCTGTAGACCAGCCCGGCCATGATCAGGGCGCGGGCGCGGCTGCGGCTGTCGGCGAGCCCGCGCTCGACGAGCAGCTGATCCAAGCGTTTCTTTTCCGCCTTGGCCATGGCGCCAGTCTAGTGTCCTGTCCCAGAGATTCGTACGCTATACGACGGTCTTGCGCCGCCCCCACAGAGCGGGCGCCTCAGAACAGGAGCGTATCCAGCCCGCGAACGAGGCCGGTCAGCGACGTCGCCCGGCGCGCCGCCAACAGGGTGCCGGCGACGTAGGGCGAACCGCGGGCGATGGCGTCGTGGCGCAGGGACAGCCTCTCGCCCTCCCGGCCGAAGATGACCTCGACGCCGCTGGCGAAACCGGGAAGCCTGAGCGAGTGGCACTGAACGCCGGCGATGGTGGCGCCGCGGGCGTCTCTCTCGCCTTCGGTCGCCTCCACCGGGTGCCCGGCCAGGGGCCGTTTGGCGGCGCCCAGTTTCTCCGCCAGTTCGCGGCCGGTGCCGCTGGGCGCGTCGGGCTTCGACGCCCTGGCGTAGTCGATGACCTCCCAGTGGTCGAGGTGGCCGGTGGCGATCAGCGCGAAGTGTTGGAGCAGCGCCGCCGTCAGGCTGAAGTTGCCGGAGGCGACGACGCCGACGCCCTTGTCGCGGGCACGGGAGTCGATCTCGTCGTAATCGGCGGCGGCGAGGCCCGAGGTGCCGACCACCACGGCGACGCCGCGGCCGATGGCCTCGAACACGTGCCCCTTGACCACCGAGGGCGCCGTGTAGTCGATGAGGACGTCGGTGGGCGCGGCGAGGGCCGCGCCCAGGTCCGCGGTCACGGTGACACCCGTGGCGCCCAGGCCGCCGGCTTCCCCGGCATCCCGGCCGGCGGCGCGGCGGGCGACGGCGCCGGACAGGACCAAGTCGTCGGCCGCGAGGACCGCCGCCAACAGGGCGTGCCCGACGGTGCCGGTGACGCCGGCGATGCACACCCTGAGCGGCATCGGGGTCGCGCCACCGTCGATGGCGGCGGGACCGCCCATGGCTCAGGCGCGCAGAGTCTTGGCGGCCTCCTCGGCGCGGCCCAGCGCGGTCAGCGCCGTGGCCACGATGTGGCGCGCGTTGAGACCCGCGTCCTCGTACTGGAGCTCGGGCTTGTCGTGAAGGATGAAGCGGTCGGGCAGAATCATCGGCCGCACCTTGAGCCCGTTGTCGAGAAGCCCCTCCATGGCCAGGAACTGGAACACGGCGGCGGCGAAACCGCCGACCGCGCCCTCCTCGATGGTGATCAGGACCTCGTGCTCCCGGGCCAGCCGGCGCACCAGATCCTGGTCCAGGGGTTTGACGAAACGGGCGTCGGCGACGGTGGTGGAAAGGCCCCGTGCGGCCAGGGTGTCGGCCGCCTTGAGGACCTCGGGAAGCCTGGCGCCGAAGGACAGTATGGCCACCGTCGAGCCCTCGCGCAGGACCCGGCCCTTGCCGATCTCGAGGGGCGTGCCCTTCTCCGGCAGCTCCAAGCCGACCCCCTCGCCGCGTGGGTAGCGGAAGGCCGACGGCCGGTCGTCGATGGCCACCGCCGTCGCCACCATGTGCACCAGCTCCGCCTCGTCCGCCGCCGCCATGACCACGAAGCCGGGCAGGCAACCGAGATAGGCGACGTCGTAGGACCCGGCGTGGGTCTGGCCGTCGGCGCCCACCAGCCCGGCGCGGTCGATGGCGAAACGCACGGGAAGGCCCTGGATGGCGACGTCGTGCACCACCTGGTCGTACGCCCGTTGCAGGAAGGTGGAATAGATGACGGCGAAGGGCTTGAGCCCCTCCGTGGCGAGGCCGGCGGCAAAGGTCACCGCATGCTGCTCGGCGATGCCCACGTCGAAACAGCGCTCGGGGAACCGTTCGGCGAACTTGTTGAGGCCGGTACCGGACGGCATGGCGCCGGTGATGGCGACGATGCTCTCGTCCTCTTCCGCCTCCTTGATCAGGGCATTGGCGAAAACGCTGGTGTACGAGGGCGCCTTGGGGGCGGACTTGTGCAGCTTGCCGGTCACCACGTCGAACTTGCCGACGCCGTGATACTTGTCGGCGGACTCCTCGGCCGGCGGGTAGCCGTGACCCTTCTGGGTGACCACGTGCAACAGCATGGGCCCCGGGTCGGTGTCGTCGCGCAGGTTCTTCAGCACCGGCAGGAGGTGTTCCAGGTTGTGGCCGTCGATGGGACCGACGTAGTAGAGACCCAGTTCCTCGAACAGCGTGCCGCCGGTGACCATGCCGCGGGCGTATTCCTCCGCCCGGCGCGCCACCTCTTCCAGGCGGCGGGGGAACTTTTTGCTCATTTCCTTGGCGAAATGGCGCAGCGAGCGGAACGACTTGGAAGAGATCAGCCGCGAAAGATAGGCGCTCATGGCGCCCACGGGCGGCGCGATCGACATGTCGTTGTCGTTCAGGATGATGATCAGCCGCGCGTCCATGGACCCGGCGTTGTTCATGGCCTCGTACGCCATGCCGGCGCTCATGGCGCCGTCGCCGATGACGGCGATGACGTGGTTCTTGCCGCCTTTCAGGTCCCGCGCCACGGCCATGCCCAGGGCCGCCGAGATCGAGGTCGAGCTGTGGGCGGCGCCGAAGGGATCGTAGACGCTCTCGGACCGTTTGGTGAACCCGTAGAGTCCGCCCCCCTGGCGCAGGGTATGGATGCGGTCGCGCCGGCCGGTGAGGATCTTGTGGGGATAGGCCTGGTGCCCGACGTCCCAGATCAGCCGGTCCTCGGGCGTGTTGAACACATGGTGGAGCGCCACCGTCAACTCGACGACGCCAAGGCTGGCGCCCAGATGGCCGCCGGTGATGGATACCGCCCTGATCGTCTCGGCGCGCAGCTCGTCGGCCAATTGAATCAGTTGCTCGACCGTGAAATCCCTGGTGTCCTCAGGGTAGTCGACCGTGTCCAGAAGCGGTGTCTCGTGTGTGGTCGTCAATCCCCCCTCCCCTTGCGAAGGTGCGACGCCTGCATGGAGAGCCGGCCCCCCGTTCGACGTCTCAAGCGCGCCGTTTTACCACGAACTGCGCGAGTTCCCTTAAATGATTGGCTTTTTCCGCGAATAATTCAAGGTGTTGTGCCGCCTGCCCGGCCAGCATGTCGGCCTGGGCGCGGGCCCGGTCCCTCCCCAGAAGCGACACGAAGGTGGCCTTTCCCGCCGCCTGGTCCTTGCCCGTCTTCTTGCCCACCTCCTTCTCGTCGCCTTCCACGTCGAGAAGGTCGTCGACGATCTGAAAGGCCAGGCCCAGGTCGTGGACATAGGCGCGCAGGGCATGGCGCGCGGCCTCGGGGGCCTTGCCCAGGATGGCCCCCGATTCGCAGGCAAACCCGATCAGCATCCCCGTCTTCAACCGTTGCAGCCGCGTCACCTCGGACATGCCGAGCGTGGCGTCCTCGGCCATCAGGTCCAGCATCTGCCCCGCCACCATGCCTTCGTCCCCCGCGGCGTGGGCCAGCTCCGCCACCAGATCGCTGCGCACGGCGGGGTCGGGATGGGTGTCGGGATCGGCCAGCACCTGGAAAGCCTTGGTCAAGAGGGCGTCCCCGGCGAGGATCGCCGTGGCCTCATCGAAGCGGACGTGGCAGGTGGGCTGGCCCCGCCTGAGCTCGTCGTCGTCCATGGCCGGCAGGTCGTCATGGACCAGCGAGTAGCAATGCACCATCTCCACCGCCGCCGCCACCCTGAGGGCGCAGGATTCGGCAACGCTGAACAGGCGCGCGCTGCTCATCACCAGGAACGGGCGGACCCGCTTGCCACCGTTCAGGGTGGCGTAGCGCATGGCCTCGGTGAGGCGGGCTTCGGCGCTGTCTTCCGTGGACAGCAAACGGTCCAGCGTCTCGGTCACGGCGCGCGCGTCTTCGGCGAGGGCGTCCGTGAACTGGCTCAATCGGGGACCTCATACCAAGGAACGCTGATCATGACCCATAGAGACGGCTTACCAAGGTTTTCGGCCCTAAGCGTGCGCTGTGGCGATGCGGGGCATCGCGAAGCGTGCGCGACGCCGTCCGAAAGCCTTGGTAAG
>JACZWD010000197.1 GCA_022572335.1 Pseudomonadota bacterium | reverse complement strand
TCGCGTATGCGGCCCGTCGGAGGGCGTCGAAAAGTTTCGACGATGCGCCGCATCGCCTGAAACTTTCCTCCTGCCCGACGAGCCGCCTACGCGATCTCTATGAGTCATGATCAGCGACCCTTGGTATGAGATGGGCTCCGAGACGGCCTTGCCGCGGAAAATCGTTTCCGGGGGCCAGACAGGGGTCGACCGGGCCGCCCTGGACGTGGCCCTGGAAGCGGGGCTGCCCTGCGGCGGCTGGTGTCCCAGGGGCCGGCTGGCCGAGGACGGCCCGATCGCCGGACGCTACCCCCTGCAAGAGACCGAAAGCGCGGATTATGCCGAGCGCACACGTCTCAACGTGCGCGATACGGACGGCACCCTGGTGCTCACCCGCGGCCGGCCTGGCGGCGGAACGGCGTTGACCCTGCATCTGGCGCGGGCCATGCGGCGCCCCCTCATGGTGGTGGACATCGAAGGCGGTGCGGCCGCCGAAGGGGTACGGGCGTGGATCGAGGCCGGGGCCGTCGCCACCCTCAACGTCGCCGGGCCGCGCGAAAGCACCGCCCCCGGCATCCACGCCGAAGCGGCGGCCTTCCTGAAGCAATTCCTTGGTATCAGTCCACCACGACCTTGACCTTGCGGCCGGGCACCAGCGGTTGGCCGCCGCCAAGCCCGTTCAGGGTTTCGAACCAGGCCAGGCTGAACTGTCCCAGGGGCATGCGGGCGGCCAGCGCCTTGGCGGTATCGCCCGGGCGCACGGTCACCACGTTAAGGCGCAGGGGCCGGATCGACGACGCCTCCTGCGGTGAAAGGCGGCGGAAGCTGTAGGTGGTGCGCTTGAATTCGTTGGTCAGGCCCGCGGTCAGCGACGGTGGGGTAATGAAGAGGAAGCGGTAGATGCGGTCCGGCCTTTCGCGGATGGCCAAAATGCGCACGTCCCTCGGCCCGGCGCGGGTCTGCAGGCGGTCGCGCCCGGTGGCCGCCTCCATGCCGTTGATGGTAATCCGCTCGACGGCCCTCAACGAAAGGCGGCTGCCCCAATCGCGCACCAGATAGGCGGGCAGACTGCGCACCCGCCTGGCCGCCGGGCCGTGCTGCACGTCGAAGGCGATGGCCGCCCCGCCCGGGCCGCGGGCGACGACCTGGCCCGGGGCATTGAACATGACGAAACCGGGGGGAACCGTGAACCGGATGGCGAGCTGCGGATGGACGAACACCCGCCCCTTGCGAATTCCCTGCTTGGCCGGGTCGCCGAACACCATGCCGTCGATGCGGGCGAGGTAGGCGTCGCGCCCTACCCTGGGCCTGGCCGCCGGTCGCACCTTGGCCAGTTTGATGGCCTGGGCGATGCGGTCGGCGGTGCGCGGGTGGGTCGACATGATGTGGAACCTGTCCGCGGCTTTCCGCTTGCCCGACAGGGCCGCCTCCAGGGCGTCGTGGCCCTGCAGCTTGCGCAAGAAGCTGATCATGACGCGCGGGTCATAGCCGGCGCGGGTCATGTAGCGCACGCCCAGCATGTCCGCCTCCATCTCCTGCTCGCGCGAGAACCCCTGCAAATAGGCCTCGGCGCCGAAGGAGGCCAGGTCGCCGAGGCCGGTGGGCACGCCGGCGGTGCTGCCGAGCGCGCCAAGGATGGTCAGGCCCAGGTTGGCGGCCACGGCCTGGCTGTAGCGCTCGGCCGTGTGGCGGGCGACGACGTGGCCGATCTCGTGGGCGAGTACGCCGGCCATTTCCGCCTCGCTGTCGGCCAGCGCCAGCAGCCCGCGGGTGACGTAGACGTATCCGCCGGGGAGCGCAAAGGCGTTGACCTTGGGGTCGTTGAGCACGGTGAAGGTAAAGGAAAGGTCCGGCGTCTCCGACACCCGGGCCAGGGACTCGCCGACAAAGCGCACATAGACGCCCAGGTCCCTGTCCCCGTATGCGCCGCCGGACTTTTCGAGGATCTTGGGGTGTTCCTCGCGCCCCACCGCCTTCTCGTCGGCGGGCGACATGAACGTGGTGAAGCTCTGCTTGCCGGTGGCCGGATTGACCGTGCACCCGGCAAGGGCGAGCAGCAGGGGCAGACCGAGGGCAACGGTGCGGATCAGGCGGTTCATGTGCGCTTACCCGTCGACAGGGGCGGATCGATTATGGAACGGCGGGCCGGGCCCGGCAAGACGGCTGGCCGACTTTCCCTTGACGCTCACTCGGCCAGCGCCTCGATCTGCCCGGGGTGGGTGGCCTCGATCAGGGGGCCGTTGAATTTCCTGATCCATCCCCGCACCCGGAGCCGCCGGCCCTCGAGCCGAAGCGGGTCGACTCCCGCCCGGCGGAACAGCCTTTGCGCCTTGGAGGCCACGGTGACGGTGAAATCGGTCCGCCAGTCGGGGCCGAAGTTGAGGTAGACGCGGCCCTTGACCCGGGCCGCGGCGACCACCGTGCCCTCGACGATCTGGAAGGTTCCGATGTCGCGGTTGGTTTGCGCCGGGGTGCGGATGGCGTAGAACGGGTGCCCCCAGATGCCCCGCCCGGCGGCGCGCGCCTGGCGCTCCAGGGCCAGCATCTCCGGGATCAGGGCCCGGTTGTCGGCGAAGCTGTACACCCGGGCGAGCCCTGAGCGCAGCATCTCGCCCTGGATCCAGGCGCCGTCGGCTGCGTGCAGGTGGGCGAGCAGGCGCCCGTGGCGGTCCATGCGCCGGCCGCCGAACGACAGGGTCACCCGGCGGCCCAGCACCAGTCGCTCGAGCGCCCGCTTGGCTTCCCAGGCCAGCGGCCAGGTGGGAAAGCCGGGCCGGCCAAGGGGCAACTTGGGCGCCTGGATGCCGACCAGGCGCACCTCCGTCGCCGTCCCGATGGCGCGGTCCAGCACCACGGTATCCCCGTCCACCACCCGGGCGACGCCGGCGCTTTCCCCCACCTCCAGGGCCGTGGCGGCCGGCGCCGCGCCCGCCGCGCCGGCGGACAGCAAGAAAAGCAGGAGCGAACGGACGATGGCGTGCATGGCGCCTTCACCATGGCGAAACGGCCGGGCGGCGTCGAGTACTCCCTTCCACGATTTCGGCCTGGGGATTTTTCGCCGCGGCGTGTCCGTTGGTGCTTGCCGCTCACAACCAGCGTATCACCACCCGTCACCCATGCCGGGCCGGAAACATCGGCATGTGCGACGATAGCGAGCACTGCCGCCAGGGCAACGGTGATCCACTTCAGCACCGTCATGGAAGATGGTATGCGGCACCATCATAATCAGGCACACCTTGGCGATTATAATTTGTAAACCGTACCACTGGTGGTATACTCAAGGGCAACCACCACGGGTAGGAAAACCATGACCGCATCGAACGCCAAAACCGCGGGCCTCGCGCTGGTCACGGCGCTGCGCGCCGGGCTCATATTGGTCCTGATGGCAGCGGGTTGCGCCGGAATCGATGAGGATAAGGCAGCTTATAGTCGAGGCGTTTACGCGACCGCCCTTCGCGAGAACCGCCCTCTGGCCGAGCAAGGCGACGCCAATGCTCAATACAACCTTGGGGTAATGTATGCGCGGGGCCGGGGCGTTCCCCGGGACGACGCCAAGGCGGTTGAGTGGTACCGCAAGGCCGTCGAGCAGGGCCACGCCCGTGCTCAAATCCGCCTCGGTTTCATGTACTCCAAAGGCCATGGCGTGGCGCAGGACTACGCCACGGCGGTGCAATGGTACCGCAAGGCCGCCGAGCAGGGCCACGCCCAAGCTCAACACAACCTCGGTGTCATGTACATGAAGGGGCGGGGCGTCCCACGGGACGACGCCACGGCGGTGCAATGGTACCGCAAGGCCGCCGAGCAGGGCCACGCTACGGCTCAACACAACCTCGGTTTCATGTACGTGGAAGGGCGGGGCGTTCCCCGGGACGACGCCGCGGCGGTGCAATGGTACCGCAAGGCCGCCGAGCGGGGCTACACCGATGCTCAACACAACCTCGGTGCCATGTATTCGGATGGGCGGGGCGTCCCCCAGGACCACGCCAAGTCGGTTGAGTGGTACCGCAAGGCCGCCGAGCAGGGCCACGCCAAAGCTCAAATCAACCTTGGTATCGGGCACGCGAAAGGACAGGGCGTCCCCCAGGACGACGCCAAGGCGGTTGAGTGGTTTCGCAAGGCCGCCGGGCAGGGCCACGCCCGGGCGCAAATCAACCTGGGCGTCATCTATGAAAAAGGATCGGGGTTGCCGATGGACCTGGTGGAGGCGGTGCGTTGGTACCGAAAGGCGGCGGAGCAGGGGCATGCCGAAGCCCAACTCTACCTGGGAGACATCTACGCCGCCGGCCAGGGGGTGCCGCGGGATTATGTGGAATCGTTGAATTGGATTCACAAGGCCGCAGAACAAGGGAACGCCGATGCCCAGGCCGCGCTGGGGAATATTTATCTGAAAGGAATGGGCGCGCCACAAAATTATGCCGCGGCGGTCAAATGGCATCGGCTGGCCGCCGGCCAGGGAAACGCGGAATCCCAGCTGGTGCTGGGCAGGCTGTACCATGATGGGGAAACCGTCCGGCAGGACAATGCGGAATCGGTCAAATGGTATCGCAAGGCCGCCGAGCAGGGAAATTTCGAGGCGCAGTTCATCCTGGGAGACATGTACCTAAAGGGCGACGGGGTGCCCCAGGTTTATGTCCAGGCGCATAAATGGCTGAACCTGGCTTCAGGGTTGGGGAAAGGGGACCATCGGAAAAA
>JACZWD010000196.1:4240-4681 GCA_022572335.1 Pseudomonadota bacterium | reverse complement strand
AGGACGGCCTGATCTTCATCTACACCCGCACCCCCGATCAGAACGCCGGATCGGTCTGGGGGAGGCATTTCCCGGACTTCCACGAGAAGGAGACGCGCCTCTACCGGCTGGAAGAGATGGAAGGATGGATTGGCGAGACCGGCCGGCTGAGGATGATCGCCGCCAGGACGTTCCGCTATGCCAGGACCTCCAGTGTGGAGCGCCTGCTCGAACAGGCCCGCAGCCGGCATTACTCGACCTTCTCCCTCTATGGGGAAGCGGAGTTCGAGAAAGCCTGCCAAACCTTCGAGGACGCCCTCCGGCGCCGGTTCGACGATCCCGCCAGGGTCGCGTGGCACGACCAAAACATCCTGTTGCAGATCGGACGGACGGACGCCTGACGATCGGTTTAGGCATTGGCTTTACGGCTGGGCCGGGACGTGCGGGTGTTCGTCATCTTCC
>JACZWD010000196.1:0-4231 GCA_022572335.1 Pseudomonadota bacterium | reverse complement strand
CGGCGCCGTGGTCCGCGCCGGAGTCAAGGTCATGGGCATCGAGGAAGGGGTGACGGCGCCCAAGATGCGGTTATCGCCGGTGACGCCCTAAATGATCTCGAAATAGCGCTCCATCTCCCAGTCGGTGATGTGCTTGCGGAATTCGCGCTCCTCCCACTCGCGGGTGGCGGCGTAGTGGTCGACGAAGGCGTCGCCGAAGCAGGCGCGCGCCGCCGTGGAAGCCTTGAGGCGCTGGGCCGCCTCCCACAGGGTGGCGGGCAGGCCGAGCCGCTTCGGCACCTTGCGGTCGTAGGCGTTGCCGAGCACCGGCGCCGTCGGCTCGATCCCGTTCTCGATGCCCCACAGTCCCGAGGCCAGGGCGGCGGCGAACGCCAGGTACGGATTGGCGTCGGCGGCCGCGATGCGGTACTCGATGCGCTGCGCCTTGGCGCTTCCGGTGATCACGCGCAGGGCGCAGGTGCGGTTGTCCATGCCCCAGTTGGCCCCGGTCGGCGCCCAGAAGCCGGGAATCAGGCGGGTGTAGGAATTCACCGTGGGCGCGGTCATCGCCAGAAATTCGGGCATCAGCGTCTGCTGGCCGCCGAGGAAATGGCGCAAGGTGTCGGTCATCCCGTCCGGCTTCCTGGCGTCGAAGAAGACGGCCTTGCCGTTCCTGTCCTTCAGGGACAGGTGGATATGGCCGCTCTGGCCGGGCCAGTCGGGGGACCACTTGGCCATGAAGGTGGCCATCAGGCCCATCTTGCGGATCATGACCTTGGCAAAGGTCTTGAACAGGGCGGCCTTGTCGGCGGCGGCGATGCCCGAATCTGCGGCGATGGCGGCCTCGATGACGCCGGGGCCGGTCTCCTCGTGCATGGCTTCCAGGCCCATGTCCATGGCCTCGCACCCGGCGAGAAGCTCGGAGTAGAAGTCCGACCCGGCGGAGCTGCGCATCACCGAGTAGCCGAAGAAGCCGGGCGCCATGGGCTTGAGGCCGCGGTAGCGCTTTTCGCGCACCGAATGGGGGGTCTCGTCGAAGACGAAGAACTCGTACTCGAAGCCGGCGTAGGATTCGAAGCCCATGGCGCGGCCCTTGTCCAGGACCCGGCGCAGCACCCCGCGCGGGCAGATCTCGTCCGCCGGGGCCGAGAACTCGCAAAGGAAGAACAGCATGCCGTCCTCCCACGGCATTTCGCGGCAGCTTTCGGGCAGGATGCGCACCTGGGCATCCGGGTAGCCGGTATGCCATCCGGTGAAGGTCACGTTGTCGTAAAGCTGGTCGCTGGTGTCCCAGCCCAGGACCACGTCGCAGAACCCGAAGCCGCCCTTCAACGCCGAAAGGAACTTGTCGCGGCCCATGTACTTGCCGCGCAGCACGCCGTCGAGGTCGAACACGCCGACCTTGACGTGGTCCAGCTTGCGGTCGGTGACGATGCGGCGCGCGTCGGCCGCGGTCTTCACCTTTCTCGGGTCCATGCAAGCCCCTCCGCCCAACCGGGAACCCGCCGGCGGCGGCTCGCCAACCCCGCCGCCGGTTCGGCGGAAACCCTAACAGGTCGCCCGGGGCCTGTCATACGGCCGGCCTCGGGGACGGAACGCCGGCCCGGCCCTTTTGCGGTTTTTTGCGGTTTTTTGTGGTATTGTGTTGGAATCTCTTTACCCCCGGCCCGCTTCGGGCCATGATCGGGACCTGTTTTCCGGCCGGGTCGCGGAAATTCTGGAGACCGTTCGGTGTTGCCATGCCCTGGGCCATGCCCCGTGCCGTCCGTGTCCGCCGGCCGCCCCGTTCCGGTGGGGCAAGGCCGTTGAATGGACCCCGTCCTTGCCTTCCTCGTGCTGGTGTCGGCGGCGCTGCACCCGCTGTGGAACGCGCTCATCAAGCGCGACCCCCGGCCCGAGGGGGCCTTCCTCGGCGTGATGGTGCTTCTGGCGCTGCTCGGCGGTGCCCACTCCCTGGTCGCCGGATACGACCTTTTGGCGGCGCGCCGCGTGTGGCCGCTGATCGCCATATCGTGGGCCGGCCTGACGGTGTACGCCACGTGCCTGGTGATCACGCTCAGGCGCGGCGACCTCTCGGCCTATTACCCGATCATACGGTCCTCGCCGCTGTTCATTGTCGTTGTCGGGGTGCTGTTTCTGGGCGAGCGCTACGCCTGGCCGTTTCTCGCCGGCATCGCCCTGGTGCTCGGCGGCGCCTTTTTCCTGCAGTACCGGCGCGCCGCACGGCTGCTCGACGACCCGGGGACCCTTTTCCTGGCCGTTCTCGCCATGGCCGGCACGGGCGTCTACTCGATCGCGGATTCCCGCGCCATGGGGGTCATAGAGCCGCCGGTGCTGTTGTTCTGGGTCCAGGTGCTGTGCCTGCCCGGCTACGTGCTGGTGTTCCGGGCCAGGGGGCGTTCGGCGCCGGGCTGGGGCGCGCTGTTCCGGTGGACCACGAGGCCGTTGCGCACCCTCGGCATCGGGGTGATGTGCTATGTGTCCTACTACCTGATCCTCTGGGTCTACGGGCACGGCGGCGACGTGGCGGCGGTCACCTCGGTGCGCCAGGCATCGATCCCGTTCTCGGTGCTGATCGGCGGCCTTTGGCTCAAGGAGCCGGACATGACCCGGCGGCTGTTCGCCTCGCTGATGCTGGCCGCCGGCATCGTCGTCGTCGTGGCGGCCGGTTAGCCGGCATGGGGACGGACCATGACGGCGCGTAAACGCACCACGGACCGGCCGCGCGTCCGCGTTCCCGCGGCTTCCCCGTCGCCGGTCGGGGCCGGCGAGGGGGACAGCAACCTGAGCCCCCATCGCCGGGCGTGGACGGCCGGCGTCACAGACGCCGCGGGCCGGGCGCTGTTGGAGGAAGACGCGCGGCTTTTTTTGCACCAGTCCCTGTCGACGCCCTGCCTGGCCGCCATCCGGAAGGCGGACGGCATCTGGATCGAGGACACCGCCGGGCGCCGCTACATGGACTTTCACGGCAACAACGTGCACCACATCGGCTACGGCCACCCCCGGCTGATCGACGCCGTCAAGCGCCAGATGGACGAGCTGTCGTTCACGCCGCGCCGCTTTACCGGCGAGGCGGCGGTGGCGCTGGCGCGCAAGCTGGTGGACATCACGCCGGGCGATCTGGGCAAGGTCCTGTTCGCCACCGGCGGCTCGGACGCGGTCGACATGGCGCTGAAACTGGCGCGCGCCGCCACCGGGCGCTTCAAGACCATTTCGTTCTGGGACTCCTTCCACGGGGCCGGCTTCGGCGGCATCAGCGTCGGCGGCGAGGCCCTGTTCCGTTCCGGCGCCGCCGGTCCGCTGTTGCCCGGCGCCGAGCACGTGGCCCCGTTCGCCTGCTATCGCTGCCCGTACGGCTACGACGCCGTGGACGGGCGCCCCGACCTGGAAGCCTGCAAGATGACCTGCGCCGAAATGGTGCGCTACGTCCTGGAGAAGGAGGGAGACGTGGCGGCGGTGATCGCCGAGCCCGTGCGCGCCGTGCCCTACCTGCCGCCGCCGGGGTATTGGCGGGCCGTGCGCGAGGCGTGTCACGCCTACGGGGCGCTGCTGATCTTCGACGAGATCCCCACCGGCCTGGGCAAGTCCGGGCGCATGTTCGTCTCCGAGCATTTCGGCGTGGTCCCCGATATCCTGGTCCTGGGCAAGGCGCTGGGCGGCGGTGTGCTGCCCATCGCGGCCATGGTCGCGCGCCCGGGGCTGGACGTCGCGGGGGAGCAGGCGCTCGGCCATTACACCCACGAGAAGAACCCGGTCACCGCCCGCGCCGCGCTCACCACCATCGAGATCATCGAGGACGAAGGGCTGGTGGAGAACGCCGCCCGTGTCGGCGCCCGGGCGCTGGAGCGCCTGCACGAAATGCAGGACAAACACCCCCTGATCGGAAACGTCCCCGGCCTGGGCCTGATCATCGGCGTCGAGCTGGTGCTCGACCGCGACAGCAAGGAGCCGGCCGCCGAAATCGCCGACCGGGTCATGTACCGGGCGCTGGAGAAGGGCCTCAGCTTCAAGACCACCATGGGCAACGTGCTGACCCTGACGCCGCCGCTGATCACCACCGGGCGGGACATGGACCGGGCGCTCGACATCCTCGACGAGGCGCTCGGCGAGGAGGAGCGCTGAACGGTCCTAGCCCGAAAGATTCACGAAAAGGCACCGCCAAATCCTGATTATCCGTTATGATTCAATTAGATGGATTGTCTCAAACGGAGGGATTTGGCGGTGACGGATTGTACCTTTTCGAGTCTTGAAT
>JACZWD010000021.1 GCA_022572335.1 Pseudomonadota bacterium | reverse complement strand
AAGCCGTCGGGCCGTGATGGCGTTATTTTTTAATCCCTCGGCGTCCCTCTGCGTCCTCGGCGTTGGTAATTTTAACGCGGAGGCCGCGGAGGGACGCAGAGGAAAAGATTGGTGTCTTCCGTAACCGGATGGTCGAAGGAGTCCCCTACCCCCGCCCCCGGTACGGCGCGACGCCGGGGTCGGGGATCCACAGGCCGGCGGGCGGCTCGCCGGTCTGGTAGTAGACGTCGATGGGGATGCCGCCGCGCGGATTCCAGTAGCCGCCCATGCGCAGCCATTTGGGCCGCACCTCTTCTGTCAGCCGCCGGGCGATGGTCATCGTGCACTCCTCGTGAAAGGCGGCGTGGTTGCGGAACGAGGCCAGGTACAGTTTCAGCGACTTGCTTTCCAGGATCGCCCGGTCGGGCACGTAGTCGATGACCAGGCAGGCGAAATCGGGCTGCCCGGTCACCGGGCACAACGAGGTGAACTCCGGGCAGGTGAGGCGCACCACGTAATCGGCGCCGGTTTCGGGGTTGCTCACCGTTTCCAGCACGGCCTCGGCGGGCGAGGCCGGGATGCCGGCGGCGCCGCCGAGTTGGGTCAGGTTCTGGTATCTGTTGTCGGCCATGTCGTGTCCTACACCGGTTCGATGTCGCCCGCCGCCTGTTCCCCGGCGAACGCCGCGGCGAATGCCTCGAACGTGCCGTTGCCGATGGCCCGCCGGAGCCCCACCATCAGCTCCTGATAATAATGCAGGTTGTGGCGGGTCAACAGCATGGCGCCCAGGATTTCTTTCGAGCGCACCAGGTGACACAGGTAGGCCCGGCTGTATCGGGTGCAGGCGGGGCACGGGCAGTTGGCGTCGAGCGGCCGGGAATCCTCCGCGTGCCGGGCGTTGCGCAGGTTCACCGTGCCCCGCCGGGTGAACGCCTGGCCGGTGCGCCCCGACCGGGTGGGCAGCACGCAATCGAACATGTCGGCGCCGCGCGCCACCGCCCCCACCAGGTCGTCCGGCTTGCCGACGCCCATGAGGTAGCGTGGACGGTCCTCCGGCAACAGCGCCGTGGTCAATTCCAGGGTGTCGAACATCAGCGCCTGGCCCTCGCCGACGGCGAGGCCGCCGATGGCGTAACCGGCGAATCCCAGGGCGGTCAGCGCCGCCGCGGACTCCCGGCGCAAATGCTCATGGACTCCGCCCTGGACGATGCCGAAAAGGCCGGCCCCGGGGCGTTCGCGGAACGCCGCCCGGGACCGTTCGGCCCAGCGCATGGACAGGCGCATGGACCGGGCGCACGCCGTCTCGTCCACCGGGTAAGGGGTGCATTCGTCGAGCACCATGGCGATGTCGGCGCCGAGGGCGCGCTGGATGTCCACCGCCCGTTCCGGCGACAGCGCGTGGCGGGCGCCGTCGATGTGGGAGGTGAAGACGACGCCGTCTTCGCGCACCTCACGCAACTTGGCCAGGGACATCACCTGGAAGCCGCCGGAATCGGTGAGGATGGGCTTGGGCCAGTTCATGAACCGGTGCAACCCGCCCAGTCTTTCCACCACGTCGGCGCCGGGACGCAGCATCAGATGATAGGTATTGGCCAGGATCACCTGGGTGCCGGTCTCCGCCACCGTCTCGGGGGTCAACGCCTTGACCGTGGCGCCCGTGCCGACGGGCATGAAGGCGGGGGTGTCGATCATCCCGTGGGCGGTGTGCACCTGGCCGAGCCGGGCCCGGCCGTCGGTGGCGAGGACCTGGAAGGAAAGCCCGCTCACGACGTCCGCTCCAGCAGGCAGCAGTCGCCGTAGGAGTAGAAGCGGTAGCCCTCCCGTTTCGCGTGTTCGTAGGCCCGCTTCATGGGCGCCGTGCCGGCGAAGGCGCAGACCAGCATGAACAGGGTCGTGCGCGGCAGGTGGAAATTGGTGAGCAGCACGTCGACGATCCTGAACCGGTATCCCGGCGTGATGAAGATGTCCGTGTCCCCGGCAAAGGGGCGCAGGCGCCCGTCTTCCGCGGCCGCGGCCTCGAGCAGCCTGAGCACGGTGCTGCCCACGGCCACGATGCGGCCGGCGGCGGCGTTGACGGCCTCGGCCGTCTCAGCCGGGACCTCGCCCGATTCGGGGTGCATCCGGTGGTCGTCGGTGTCCTGGACGCGCACCGGCAGGAAGGTCCCGGCGCCGACGTGCAGGGTGAGGAACGCCGTCTCGACGCCGCGCGCCTCCAGGGCCGCCATCAGGCCCGGCGTGAAGTGCAGGGCCGCCGTCGGCGCCGCCACCGCGCCGTCTTTCTCGGCGAACATGGTCTGGTAATCCTGCCGGTCCCGGGCGTCGGCGAGGCCGGGGCGCTTGATATAGGGCGGCAGGGGCATGAACCCATGGCGCTCCAGGGCCGCCATCAGGTCGCCGCCGGCCCGGGTGAAGGCCAGGGTCACCTCGCCGTCCGCGCCCTTGGCGGCGACCCGGGCGGCGAAGCCCGGCGCGAAGTCCACCCTGTCGCCCACGTGCAGCTTGCGCGCCGGCCTGGCGAAGGCCAGCCATACCGCCGGATCGATCCGGCGGTGCAGGGTCACTTCCACCCTGGCAGGGCCGCACCGTCCCGCCAGGCGGGCGGGGATCACCCGGGTGTCGTTGAAGACGACGATGTCGCCGGCGCCGAGGAGGTCGGGCAGGTCGCGCACCGTATGGTCGCGCAGCCCGTCGTCCCCGTCCGCCGCCCGGCCCACTTCCAGGAGCCGCGCCGAGTCCTTGGGGACCGCGGGCCGTTGCGCGATGCATTCGCGCGGCAGGTCGAAATCGAAATCATCCACGTTCATGGGTCGGGACGGTGTGGCGGGCCGGCACGCAACCTACAGAGATTCGCGGCAAAGGACAAACCCGCCGCCGCGCGCGCGAACCTTACCGATTTGTAACCCGCCGGACAGCGCCCCGTAAGGTGACGGGACGTAGTCTCCACGGCAACCAGCCGGTGTGCGGCGGGAGCGAAGGCCCCGATGGGGGGCGCGCTTCGCCCCGCCGTCCGCAACCGGCCAACAGAGGAGAAGGACGATGAAGACACAGGAATACGCAAACCGCGGGCGCGCCGCCGGCAGGGTGGCGGCCGTGGTGGCGGTGCTTGCCATCGCCGGCGGGGCGGTGGCGATCGGCACCGCGAACACGCTCACCGCCGCCACGGCGCCGGCCGCGGCGGCGGTGGCCGGTAACGCCCTGCCGGCGAGCTTCGCCGATATGATCGAGAAGGTCGGCCCGGCGGTGGTCAACATCCAGGTGACGGCCGGGGACTCCGCGACCCCGGCGCGCATGGACCCCCGGGAATTCCACGGGCCCAAGGACATGCCCGAGTTCTTCCGGCGCTTCTTCGGCGACGAGTTCGGAAAGCGTTTCGGCGGCGATCACGGGCGCCGGCCCGGGCAACACCGGATGCAGGGCATGGGGTCGGGCTTCATCATCGACAAGGACGGCTACATCGTGACCAACGACCACGTGGTCCGCGGGGCCGAGAAGATCCTGGTCACCCTCAAGGATGAAGAGCAGTACGAGGCGACTCTGATCGGCCGCGACCGCAAGACCGACCTCGCCCTGATCAAGATCGAGGCGGACCGGGATCTGCCCTTCGTTCCCTTCGGCGATTCGGACGCGGTGCGTGTCGGCGACTGGGTGGTGGCGGTCGGCAACCCGTTCGGCCTCGACCACACGGTGACCGCCGGCATCATTTCGGCCCGCGGCCGCGCCATCGGCAACGGCCCCTATGACGACTTCCTGCAAATCGACGCTCCCATCAACAAGGGCAATTCCGGCGGCCCGGCATTCAACCTCCGGGGCGAGGTGATCGGCGTCAACACCGCCATCTTCTCACCCACCGGCGGCAGCGTCGGCATCGGCTTCGCCATCCCGTCGTCGCTTGCCCAGGAGGTGATCGCCGACCTCAAAGACGACGGCAGAGTCGAGCGCGGGTGGCTCGGCGTCAACATCCAGGCGGTGAACAAGGACATGGCGGCCAGTCTGAGCCTGGACAAGGCCCGGGGCGCCATCGTCTCCAGGGTCATCCCCGACAGCCCGGCCGCGGAAGCCGGCCTCGAACAGGGCGACGTGATCCTCGCCGTCGACGGCCGGCGGGTGCGCACCGTCCGCGACCTGCCCAGGCTGATCGCCGGGATCGAGGGCGGCAAGTCGGCGAAACTCACCGTCTGGCGCGACGGCAAGGAGAAGACCGTGCGCGTCCGCATCGGCCGCATGCCCGAATCCATGCGCCTCGGCGGCGCCGCCGAGGCCGAGGTCCAGGGCATGCAGCTTAGCCGCTTGGACCCGGCGGTCCGCCGCGCCTACGGGATCGGCGACGACATCGCCGGCGTCGTCGTCACCGGCGTCGCCGCCGACAGTTGGGCGGCGAAAAAGGGCCTGACCGCGGGCGACGTGATCGTCTCGGTGGGCAACGCCCGGGTGTCGTCGCCCGCCGACGTGGCCGCCCGGATCAGGCAGGCCAGGCAGCAACGCCAGAAAGCGGTGCTGCTCTTGATCAACCGGGAGGCCCAGGAACGCTTTGTCGCGCTTCCCCTGAAGGCCGCCTGAGAAGGGATGCCGGGGCCGGGCGCGGCCGCCCCTGTTCGCCGCTCCCCTGCGGGGGCGCCGCCCCGCCCCGGCTTCCCGCCCGCCGGCCGCCGTGGCCGGCGGGTCATTTCCGGCCCCGGTTCTTGAGGCCACGGAATATGACAGTCCTTCAGCAGCCTGCTAGGCTTCCCGGCGGCGGGCAGCGGATGGAGAACGTCAGGCCATGCGTGTCCTGATCATCGAGGACGATCCCGAAGCCGTCGAGTACATGGTCAAGGGCCTGAAGGAAAGCGGCCACGTCGCCGATCACGCCATCGACGGCGAGGACGGCTTCCAGATGGCCCAGGGCGAAGGGTACGACGTCCTCGTCGTCGATCGCATGCTGCCCGGGCTGGACGGGCTTTCCCTGGTCGGGCGCCTGCGCGCCGAGGGCAACCAGACCCCGGTTCTTTTCCTCAGCGCGCTGGGCACGGTGGACGACCGGGTCAAGGGCCTGAGGGCCGGCGGCGACGATTATCTGGTCAAGCCCTACGCCTTTTCCGAGCTTCTGGCGCGCATCGAGGCCCTGGTGCGCCGCCAGCGGCCGGCGGAGGCGCAGACCAGGCTGCGCGTCGGCGATCTGGAGATGGACCTGCTGGCGCGCCGGGTGGTGCGCGGCGGCACCAGGATCGAGCTGCAGCCGCGCGAGTTCCGCCTGCTCGAATACCTGATGAAACACGCCGGCCAGGTGGTCACCCGGACGATGCTTCTGGAGAACGTGTGGGAGTACCATTTCGATCCCCAGACCAACGTCATCGACGTCCACATCAGCCGCCTGCGCGCCAAGATCGACAAGGGCTTCGCGCGGCCCCTCCTGAACACGGTGCGCGGCGCCGGGTACTGCATCCGTGAAACCGAGTAGGCTGCTCCGGACCTCCACCTTCCGCCTGGCGCTGGGATACCTGGTGCTGTTCGGTCTTTCCGTGGCGGCGCTGCTGGGGTTCATCTACTGGAACACCACCGGCTTCATCGCCCAGCAGACCGACGAGACCATCGCCGCCGAGATCACCGGCCTCGCCGAGCAATACCGCCGCACCGGGCTGGCGGGTTTACGGAGGATCGTCAGGGAGCGCAGCCGCGATCAGCGCCAGAGCCTGTATCTGTTCACCGATCCCGACCGCCGGTCCATCGCCGGCAATCTGGACTCCTGGCCGGAGGTGCCGGCGGGGCCGGGCGGCTGGCTCGACTTCGCTTACGAGCGCCCGGTCGGGGCGCGCGTCGAGACCCACCATGCCCGCGCCCGGCACCTGCTGCTGCGCGGCGGCTTCGAGCTGCTGGTCGGCCGCGACGTCGAGGAGCGCCACGCGCTGGAGCAGCGCATCCGCGACTCCCTGATCTGGGTGGTGGCCCTGACCATCGGCCTGGGCCTTGTCGGCGGCGTCGTCATGAGCCGCAGCTGGCTCGGCCGCATCGACGGCATCAACCGCACCAGCCGCGACATCATGGCCGGCGACCTCGGCCGCCGGGTGCCGGTAAGCGGCAGCGACGACGAGCTCGACCGGCTGGCCCAGAACCTCAACGCCATGCTCGACGAGATCGAGCGCCTCATGGCCGGCATGCGCCAGGTCACCGACAACATCGCCCACGACCTGCGCAGCCCCTTGAACCGCCTGCGCAGCCGGCTCGAGGTGACGCTGCTGGAACCGCCGTCCATCGAGTCGTACCGCGCCGCCCTGGAGCGCACCATCGAAGACGCCGAGGACCTCCTGCACACGTTCACCGCCCTGCTCGGCATCGCCTACGCCGAATCCGGGGCCAAGCCGGAAGACATGGCGGACCTGGACCTGGGCGCCCTGGCCCGGGACGTGGCCGAGCTTTACGAACCGGTGGCCGAGGACAAAGGGCTGTCGTTGACCCTGGCGTGCGGCGACGGGCTGACGGTGAAGGGCAACCGCCATCTGCTGTCCCAGGCGCTGGCCAACCTGGTCGACAACGCCATCAAGTACACGCCCGGGTCCGGCGCCGTCGTCGTCACCGCCCGCGACGCCAACGGGACCGTCGAGGTGGCGGTCGCCGACACCGGCCCCGGCATCCCCGAGGGCGAGCGCGAGCGCGTGCTGGACCGCTTCGTGCGCCTGGAATCCAGCCGCCGCAGCCCGGGCAGCGGATTGGGCCTGAGCCTGGTCGCGGCGGTGGCCCGGCTGCACGGCGCGGACCTTGCACTCGAGGACAACCGGCCGGGCCTGCGCGCGGTCATCCGGTTTCCCGCACGGCCGGCGGACTGAGAGCCCGGCGCAAGGGCCGGCGGCCTCCCGCCGCGCATGCCCGTCCGTGAAAAAAAGGCCCCCGGAGGGGCCTTAGGGAAGTTGCCGTATCGGAAGGAGTAATCTCGTTAGTATTTCGCCGCTTTCGGCATTCCCGCCGGGGGCACCGAGGGACCGCCCATGGCCGCCATGGAGGCGCGGCCACGTGTGTGTGCCGGCGGACCTTTTCAGCCGACGGCCGCCGGCCGGGCGGCCACACCCTCCATCGCGCCCGCGGCGGGCAACCGCGGGTACAGCCCGGCCTGAAGAGCGCGCTGGCGGATCAGTGCCAGCACGGTGTCGATGTAGGGCGTGGGAACGCCGGTGAGACGGCCCAGTTCCTGGACGGACGTGAGAACGGCGTCGATCTCCATGGGGCGGCCCCGTTCCAGGTCCTGGAGCATGGATGTCTTGTGGGCCCCGACCTGGGCGGCACCGGCGATGCGTTTATCCATGCTGATGCGGAACTCCACGCCCAGCTCTTCACCGATGGCCTGGGCCTCGCCCATCATGTTGCGCGCCAGCGCAACGGTGCCCGGGTCCGCGATGATCACGTCCAGGGTGGTCAGGGTGAGGGCGCTGATCGGGTTGAAGCACAGGTTCCCCCACAGCTTCTTCCAGATATCGTCGCGGATGTTGTCGCGGATCGGCGCCTTGAGGCCGGCGTCGGTCAACGCCTCGCTGAGGCGCAGGCAGCGGCGCGAGATCGAGCCGTCGGGCTCGCCCAGGGTGAACTTGTCCCCATAGACGTGGCGGATCACGCCCGGCTCGACGATTTCCGTGGCCGGATACACGACGCAGCCGATGGCGCGTTCGGGGCCGATCAGGTCCCATTGCCGGCCGCCCGGATCGACGCTGTCCAGACGGTGGTCCTGGTGGGGGCCCGGGAGCTTATGGAAGTACCACCAGGGAATCCCGTTCATCGCCGTCACCACCGCGGTGTCCGGCCCGAGCAGGGGCGCCATGCGCCCGGCCACCTCACAGGCCTGATGGGCCTTCAGGGTGACGATGACATAGTCCTGGGGACCGGCCTCGGCGGGATCGTCCGTACAGGTCGGATGGATGATCCGCTCCGCGCCGTCGATGCGCAGCCTGAGACCGTTGGTTTTCATTGCCTCGAGGTGGGGGCCGCGGGCGATCAGCGTCACGCCGTATCCGGCCTCCGCCAAGCACAGGCCCAGATACCCCCCGATGGCGCCGGCCCCGTAAATGCAGATCTTCATGCGAATACCCCCCGCTTTCGAACAATCAGGACGGAATACGCGTTCCCGATCCTGTCGACGCCGGTTCGCCCCAGGCCCCGGATTTTTCCGGGTTTGGAGGTTGATGTTTTCACAATATCGGATAGGATTCAATAAGTACTTGAAAAACACTATTGAATTAGGTAAATTTACATCACATACAAATTAGATTATTGAAATCTTATAAAAAGAGGCGGCCATGGGCCGGGATACCATGCTGGGACACAAATTGCGCCGGCTGCGCCGCGAGCAGGGGCGGACCCAGGCGCAGATGGCCAGCGCCATCGGCATCTCCACCAGCTACCTGAACCTGATCGAGAACAACCGGCGGGCCGTCACCGTTCCCGTTCTGCTCAAGCTGGTGCAGGCCTTTGACATCAACCTGCGCAGCTTTACCGACGACGACGAGGCCCGCCTCGCCGGCGCCCTGGTCGAGGTCTTCAGCGATTCGCTGCTCCAGGAACACACCGTGAATGAAGCCGACCTGCGCGAGCTTGCGGCGCGCCTTCCCGACGCCGGACGCGCCGTGCTGGATCTGTACCGGGCGTACCGCAGCGCCCGGGACGACGCGCAGACCCTCGCCGAGCGCCTCTCGGACGGACGCGCCAGCGGGCTCGAGGCCACCGCGCCCCCGTCCGAGGAGGTCACCGACTTCATCCAGGAGCACACCAACCATTTCCCGGAACTGGAGGAAGCGGCCGAACGGCTGTGGCGGGAGGCCGGCCTCGACCACCGCAATCTCCATCGGGGCCTGGTCGATCATCTGGCGCAGATATACGCCGTCGAGGTCGAGATCACGGCGGTCGAGGCGAGCCGGGGCGCGGTCCGGCGGTTCAATCCGGTGACCCGCAAGCTGCAGTTGTCCGAGGTCCTGCCGGCGAACAGCCGCGACTTCCAGCTGGCGCACCAGATCGGGCTGTTGTCCTGCGGCAAGATCCTCGACCGGCTGGTGGCCGGAACCAAGCTGTCGACGGACGATGCGGAAGCCCTGTGCCGGGTGGCGCTCGCCAACTACTTCGCCGGCGCCGTGGTCCTGCCGTATGCCCCTTTCCTCGAGGCGGCGCGCGCGCTGCGCTACGACATCGAGCTGCTTGGGCAAAGGTTCTCCGCCGGTTTCGAGCAGGTCTGCCACCGGCTCACCACCCTGCACCGTCCGGGCGCCACGGGGGTGCCCTTCCACCTGCTCCGCGTCGATATCGCGGGCAACATCTCCAAGCGTTTCAGCGCCTCCGGCATACACATCGCGCGCTTCGGCGGCGGCTGTCCGCTGTGGGCGGCGCACGCCGCCTTCCTCACCCCGGGCCGCATCCGCACACAGGTCTCGCGCATGCCCGACGGGGCGACCTATTTCTGCATCGCCCGCACGGTGACCAAGGGCGGCGGCGGCCACCACGTGCCGCCAAGCACCTATGCCGTGGAGGTCGGATGCGAGATCGGCCATGCGCGGGAGCTCGTCTATGCCCACGGGATTTCCCTGGACAACGGCGCCGCCGCCGTGCCCATCGGCGTCGGCTGCCGCATGTGCGAGCGCATGGACTGCCGGCAGCGCGCCTTCCCGCCGCTCCAGGACCGGCTCAACGTGGACGTCAACGTGCGCGGCCTGTCGGCTTACGCTTCGGCCGAGCCGGAGGCGGCGGCGGACGGCTGAGGGCATGTCCCTCATAAAGATCGGCGTAGTCGGGTTTCGACCGGCGCTCCCGATGTCGCCTTATCGCCGGGGCTGTTCTCCAACCCGGGGGTTTGGGTCAAGCGCCCCTTGGTATTGATGTGCCTGTCGGATTCACTGTTCTCTCCGCGGTAGGGGCTCGGCCCTCCGCGTGATGGGGTTATACCAAGGGGCGCTCGTTTGCCCCGCGTTAGCCTGACCGCCTCCACAAGAAACAAGGCCCCAGTCGTTTTCGGCTAAGGCCTTGTCTTTAATTGGCTCCGGCGGCTGGACTCGAACCAGCGACCCGATGATTAACAGTCATCTGCTCTACCAACTGAGCTACGCCGGAATACACTGGAGGCGCGGGCCGGAATCGAACCGGCGTACACGGCTTTGCAGGCCGCTGCGTAGCCACTCCGCCACCGCGCCAAATTACGGAAACCGCGGGGGGCCCGCAAGGGCATATCCCATGCCCCGCCGCAAGGGAAGGGGAACTTAGACTCTGCGCTGTCACCGGTCAAGGCGGCGGAATTAGCCGCCCGGCATTGTATTCGGGGCATCAGGACTTTATATAGCGCTCGGGTCGCGATTGACCACCCAACCGACGGGATTGCCATGGATTTCGCCGCCGCCCGCCACAACATGGTGGAAAACCAGATTCGCCCCAACCGGGTGACCGACGCCCTGGTGCTTGCGGCCATGGCCGAGCTGCCGCGCGAGACCTTCGTGCCCAAGGGGCTGCAGAGCATCGCCTACGTGGACGAGGACATCGCCATCGGCCCGGGGCGCTACCTCATGGAGCCCATGGTGCTGGCGCTGCTGTTGCAGGCGGCGGAAGTGCGGTCCACCGACGTGGTCCTGGATATCGGCTGCGGTACCGGCTACGCGGCCGCCGTGCTGGCGCCGATGGCGAGCACCGTGGTCGCCCTGGAAAGCAATGCCGGCCTGGCCGCCCGGGCCGCCGGGACCCTGGCCGAACTGGAGCTCGACACCGTCGACGTGGTCACCGGGCGGCTGGAAAACGGCTATCCCAAGCAGGCCCCCTATGACGTGATCTTTTTCGGCGGCGCGGTGTCCCAGATCCCGTCCGCCATCACCGATCAATTGGCCGACGGCGGGCGTCTGGTGGCGGTGATCGCCGGCGACGGCCTGGGCAAGGGGACGCTGCTCACGCGCCACGGGGGCGCCGTGTCGCGCCGGGAGATGTTCGACGCCGGCACGCCGTTCCTGCCCGGGTTCGCCCCCGCCTCCACGTTCACCTTCTAGAAGACCGCTGAACGACCCGCGTGCGCCCGCGGGCCGTTATCCGCGTACGGCCCACCGGTGCCCAGGCCCCTGATCTTTGCCTTCCTCTCCCGACGTGGATAAACTGCACCCGTCGGCGGGTCCGAGAAACCAAGAAACGGCGAGACCGAGGGAGGGGGCTGTATGAAATTCCGGGGGCCCGTCGTCTGTGGCCTGGTGGTGGGGACGGCGCTCCTTTCCGGACAGGCCCACGGCCAGACCCTGAACGAGGCGCTGGCGGCGGCCTACGCCAACAGCCCGGTGCTCAGGGCGGCGCGGGCCGGTCTTCGCGCCACCGACGAGCAGGTGCCCCAGGCGCTGTCGAATTGGCGGCCGACGATCGACCTGACCGGCGACATCGAGCGCTCCGACACCTTCAGCAACAAGCGGAGCTTCGGAGGCGGCAGTCAGCTTCGCACGCCGCGCGGCGTGGAACTCAACATCACCCAGCCGGTGTTCCGCGGCCTGCGCACCCTGGCCGCCACGCGCCAGGCCGAGAACACGGTCGAGGCGGCGCGCGCGCGCCTGGTTTCGACGGAACAGGACGTACTGCTCGACGCCGCCACCGCCTACATGGACGTGGTGCGCGACCAGGCGGTGCTGGGCCTCGACATCGGCAACGAGAACGTCCTGCGACGCCAGCTGGAGGCGACCAGGGATCGCTTCGAGGTCGGCGAGGTCACGCGCACCGACGTCAGCCAGGCTGAAGCCCGCCTCGCCGGGGCCACGGCCGAACGCATACGGGGCGAAGGCAACCTGGTGGCGTCGCGCGCGGTGTACCGCAACGTGGTCGGCGAGGCGCCGCGCACATTGACCGCGCCCGCCCCCCTGGGCGACCTGCCCACCGACAGGGAGGTGGCGTTCATCCTTGCCCGCGACGACCACCCGGACGTGGTTTCGGCCCTCTTCGACGAGAGGGCGGCGCTGGACAGGGTGAAGGGCGTCGGCGGCGAGCTGTTGCCCACGGTCAGCCTCAACGCCAAGGTGAGCCGCGATTTCGAGACCAGCGCCCCGGACAGCCGGTCCGAGGAGCAATCCATCGGGGCGATCCTGACCATGCCTCTGTACCAGTCGGGCGCGGTGTACTCGCGCCTGCGCGAGGCCAAGCAGACGGTGGGCCAGGAGCGCCTCGAGGTCGCCCAGGCCCGCCGCGACGTGGTGCAGGGGGTGACCCAGGCATGGGAAGCGCTGCAGACGGCGCGGGCGCGGATCGTGTCGTTTAGCGCCCAGGTGCGGGCCAACGGGATCGCCCTCGACGGGGTGAAGCGCGAATCGGAGGTGGGGGTGCGCACGGTGCTCGACATCCTGGACGCGGAGCAGGAACTGCTGGGCGCCCGCGTCGACCTGGTCGGGGCGCAGCGCGACGAGGTGGTGGCGGCGTTCGCGTTGAAGGCGGCGGTCGGCCGGTTGACCGCGCACCAGTTGAACCTGCCGGTGGATTTCTATGACCCGGAACGGCATTATCGGGAGGTCCGGGGCAAATGGTTCGGCGCCAGCAGCACGGGCCAGGCCGACGAGACACGTAGCGGGGACAGGTAACGGCGCCCTTGCGCAATCCCCATGGCGGCCGCACGGAGAGTCGTACGCGGTGCGCGGGTAAAGTTGACGGTGGCGTTCCGCAGACCCGTGGACTAGTCTCGGGAACAGCAAGCCGCGAAGCGAGTGACCATTCCATGAGCGAAGAGGACCAGCAAACAGAGACGGCTCCGGAACCCTCCATGGAGGATATCCTTGCCTCCATCCGCCGGATCCTGTCCGAGGATTCGGAAGAGGAGCCCGAGCCCGAGCCCGAACCGGAGCCCGAACCGGAACCGGAGCCCGAGCCGGAACCGGAGCCGATTATCGAGCTTGTCGAGCCCGAGCCCGAACCCGACAACGTCCTTGAGCTCACCCCGGCCATGGTCGCGTTGCCCGAGGAGATCATGTCCAGAAGGACGCTCGACGTGTCCACCGACGTCCTTTCGCAGCTGGCCCGCGCCATCCTGGATCAGCGGGACATCGCGGTGGGAAACAGGGACCTGACCATGGAGGGGATGGTACGGCAGATGCTGCGTCCGATCCTCAGGGAGTGGCTGGACCGCAATCTGCCCTATCTGATCGAACGCCTGGTGAAGAAGGAAATCGACCTCATGGTCAACCGGGCCGAGGGGCTGGACGACTGAGGCTTCCGGCCTTTCTCCGGTGAGCTCCGGCCGGCCAAATCACTTCCGGACCGACGAAGAGGGTGGTTCAGCGATGCTGGACAAGACCTATCGGCCCGCCGCGGTCGAGGAAAAAATCTACGCCATGTGGGAGAGTTCCGGCGCCTTCGCGGCCGATGGCGCGTCCGGCGCCGAGCCCTATTGCATCATGATGCCGCCGCCCAACGTGACCGGCAGCCTGCACATGGGCCACGCGCTGACGTTCACCCTGCAGGACATTCTCGTCCGCTATCACCGCCTGCGCGATCTGGACGTGCTGTGGCAGCCCGGGTGCGACCACGCCGGCATCGCCACCCAGATGGTGGTGGAGCGCCGCCTGGAAGAGCAGGACCTGACCCGGCACAGCCTCGGCCGCGAGAAATTCATCGAGCGGGTGTGGCAGTGGAAGGCCGAATCGGGGGACACGATCACCCGCCAGCTGCGCCGCCTGGGCGCCTCTCCCGACTGGTCCAGGGAACGCTTCACCATGGACGAGGGACTTTCGGCGGCGGTGCGCAAGGTGTTCGTCGACCTGCACCGCCAGGGGCTGATCTACAAGGACAAACGGCTGGTCAACTGGGACCCCAAGCTGCACACCGCGATTTCGGACCTGGAGGTGGAGCAGCGCGAGGTCACGGGCAAGATGTGGTACTTCAAGTACCCGGTCGAAGGCCGGAACCGCCAGTACCTTACCGTCGCCACCACCCGCCCGGAGACCATGCTCGGCGATACCGCGGTGGCCGTGCACCCCGACGACGGCCGTTACAAGGGCCTTGTCGGGGAGAGGTGTGTGCTGCCCATCGTCGACCGGCCGATACCGGTCATCGCCGACGACTACGCCGACCCGGAAAAGGGCACCGGCGCGGTGAAGATAACCCCGGGCCACGACTTCAACGACTTCGAGGTGGGCCGCCGCCACGGCCTGGAGATGATCAACGTGCTCGACGGCGACGCGCGGCTCAACGACAACGTGCCCGAGCGCTATCGCGGCCTGGGGCGCTACGAGGCGCGGGAAAAGGTGGTCGCCGAGATGGAATCCCTCGGCCTTGTCGAACGGGTCGAGGAGAACCCGATGACCCTGCCCTACGGCGACCGCTCGGGCGTGGTCATAGAACCGTGGCTGATGGACCAGTGGTTCGTCGACGCCGGGACCCTGGCCCGGCCGGCCATCGAGGCGGTGGAGAAGGGCGACATCCGGTTCGTGCCCGAGGCGTGGGCGAAGACCTACTTCGAGTGGATGCGCAACATCCAGCCCTGGTGCATCTCGCGCCAGATCTGGTGGGGGCACCAGATCCCGGCGTGGTACGGCCCCGACGGCGAGGTCTTCGTCGAGCTCACCGAGGCCGACGCCCATGCCGCCGCCGGGAAGCACTACGGCCGCACGGTGGAGCTCAGGCGCGACGAGGACGTGCTGGATACCTGGTTCTCGTCCGCCCTGTGGCCGTTCTCGACCCTCGGCTGGCCCGGGGAAACCCCGGAGCTCGAGCGCTACTACCCCACCGACGTGCTGGTCACCGGGTTCGACATCATCTTCTTCTGGGTGGCGCGGATGATCATGATGGGCCTCCATTTCCTGGGCCGGGTGCCGTTTCGCACCGTCTACATCCACGCCCTGGTGCGCGACGTGGCGGGCCAGAAGATGTCCAAGTCGAAGGGCAACATCATCGACCCCCTGGTCCTCATCGAGTCCTACGGCACCGACGCCCTCAGGTTCACCCTCGCGGCGCTGGCCGTGCCGGGCCGCGACATCAGGCTGGCGGAAAGCCGGGTCGAGGGCTACCGCAACTTCGCCACCAAGCTGTGGAACGCGGCCCGCTTCTGCCAGATGAACGGGTGCCGGCCCCGGGCCGGCTTCGATCCCGCGTCGTGCCGGCAGACGGTCAACCGCTGGATCGTCGGCCACGTGGTGAAAACCGCCGGCCGGATGGTGCGGGCCATGGAGGCGTACAGGTTCAACGAGGCGGCGGACGCCCTCTATCACTTCACCTGGGGCACGTTCTGCGACTGGTACCTGGAGTTCACCAAGCCCGTCCTCCAGGGCGCCGACGAAGACGCCAAGGCGGAAACCCAGGCCACCGCCGCCTGGGTCCTGGATCAGCTCCTGCACATGCTGCATCCGTTCATGCCCTACATCACCGAAGAGCTGTGGCGCCAGACCGACGCCGGGCGCCCCGGCATGCTGATGTCGTCGTCCTGGTCCGCCCCCGATGCGGCGCTGGTGGACAGCGGCGCCGAGGCCGAGATGGACTGGGTGGTGCGCCTGATCTCCGAGGTCCGCTCCGTGCGCTCCGAAATGCGGGTGCCGCCGGGGGCGAGGTTTCCCTTGCTGCTCAAGGACGCCGGCGACGTGGCCCGGGCGCGGCTGGCGGCCCACGGCGACCTGATCCGCGGCCTGGCGCGCCTGTCCGCCGCCGGTCCGGCGGACGCCGACGTGCCCAGGGGCGCCGTGCACATCGTGCTCGACGAGGCGACCTTGATCCTGCCCCTGGCCGACGTCATCGACGTGGCCAAGGAGAAGGCGCGCCTGGAACGCGAGATGGCGCGGCTGGACGGCGAGATCGCCAAATTCGACAAGAAGCTCGACAACGACGGCTTTCTCGAGAAAGCCCCGGCCGAGGTCATCGAGGAACAGCGCCGGCGCCGCGCCGACGCGGCCCAGGCGCGGGCCAGGCTGGACCAGGCCCACCAGCGCCTGGCGGCCCTGTAGGGACGGGGCGCGAACCGACCCGCCAGCGCCCGGCGCCGCGCCCGTGAAAACTCCGCGGCGTGTAATGTGCCGGCGTCCCAGGATATCGGAGCGAACAATGCCTAAGCCGCGCACCGCGAGACGGCGGCGCAAGAAATCCCCGATCCCGGCGCCCGCAACCGGCGACGGGACGCGGCGCACGGGAAAGGGCCTGATCGGCTGGGGGGTGGCCGCCGTCCTCGGCGCCGTCGGCGGATGGTTGTGGTGGCAGTTCATTGCGGCCGAGTCGGTGTTTCTCGACCTCGCCCAGGCCGGGCGGCCGGCCCTGGACGCGGTGCAAACCCGCCCCAACCTGGGCCGCGGCCATGTCCCGCCCGGGCAGGCGGTCGCCTATGGCGATCCGTTCCCGACCTCGGGTCCCCACGACCCCCAATGGGTGGAGCCGGGCTTCTACCGCACGCCGCAAACGCCGGAGCGGCTGGTGCACGCCGTGGAACACGGCAACATCGTCATCTACTACGACACGCCCGGCGACGCCGTCCTGCAAACCCTTGACTCGTGGACGGGCCTCTACGGCGCCCAGTGGAGCGGCGTCGTCGTCGCGCCCGCACCCGGCCTCGGCGCGGCCGTCGTCCTCACCGCATGGCGCAAGGTGCTGCGCCTCCAACCCTTCGACGCCGCCGCCGCGGCCGCCTTCGTCGACGCCTACCGCGGCCGCGGCCCGGAAAAACCCGTCCGCTGAGGCCGGGCGAAAGCAAAGGGGCGTTGCCCCTTCGCTCCCCACCAAGGGCCGGCGGCCCTTGGAACCCCATTTTCAGGGGTCCAGGGGATTTGCCCCTGGTGGGTTGGAAACGTGATGGTTACAGATCACCGTGCTTGACGAACATTCTGGTCCAGTCTTCGTAGTGTCCTGGACCCGGCAAGAGGTCTTCTTCAACCGCTTTGGAAAAATCCGGCCTCTTTACGTTTGGAGCACGTTTCCCCAAAAGCTTCTTTAGTCGTTCTCCGTTGTCAGCCAAATCGGTGCACAGCAACTGACTGAAAAATATGCAGTCATCCGTCAGAGAACAAATCGCTTTGACCGAATCAGGATACCTTTGATCGACGTTGCCGAGTGAGTCGGGAAATCCAAAATAAAAACGAGCGAGATTACTCCCTAACGTTTCCGGCGACTTCTTCCAAGTATCAATGAGATCATTGCGACGAGCTATTGATTTATTTAATGATTCTATTGTTCGAATAAGAGTATTTGCAAGGGCGTACGCTCTTGCGCCAGCGGAAATTTGCTCGAATACCTGCTTCACCAGCATTTCGTCAGGCTTTGTCGTGGGGTTCAGGGATTTGAAATTCGCTTTAAATTCGAACACTGTATCAGGGGAAATTTGGCCATTTCTCCGGCGATTTTGAAATTCGACCAAAGAATTCTTATCGCGATTATATTGAAACTCCAGATCCTTCACGTGGTGTTTCTTCAGGGATAGGAACGAGTTGCAAATTTCGAATGAAATCATAATCGCAGCGTTCGTAATTCGTATTTCCCGCTGCCACTCTTGCCGACGTTTATGTCTTTCGGTGATTGTGTGCGCACCATACGCGCCTGCAAACGCCGCGAAAAAGGTACCGCCTAACGTCAGTGCAACCTGAGATTTCAGGACCAACCAGACCGAACCGAGAACGGGCTTGAGGGCCTCACCAAATTCCAAAAGAAATGATTCCATGCATTTGCACCCCGTCGCTGCTGCTACTTTGGTTTGAAGTTTGTCTGATGGCAATTCATTACGGAAATAACCGGGCATGTCCGCTCCGGGTCCGGGCCGTGTGAAAACCCGGGTCGGAAGAGCGTCGGCGCGGCAATAGATCCGGCAATAGCGGACGAATCTCTGGGACAGGACACTAGTGCACCGACTCAGACGGATGGTTCAGGCTGGAGCCAAGCGTCGCGCTGCTCTGAGGGGCAGTTGGGTGAATCACCTGTCTGCATCTGTGCACTAGATCACCGCGTCCAGCGCGGCGATCAGCCGGTCCACCTCTTCGGCCGTGTTGTAGTGCACCATGGAGGCGCGGACGACGCCGTCTTCGGGATCGATGTCCAGGGCCTCCATCAGGCGGTAGGCGTAGAAGTGGCCGGCCCCGATGGCCACCTTGGCGCCTTCCAGCATGGGCGGGATGTCGGCCGAGCGCCTGCCGTCGACGAGGAACGAGAACGTCGGCGCGCCCTCGGCCTGGGCGCCGGTGCGGCCGCCGAGCAGGCGCACGCCGGGCTTCGACGAAAGGAAATCGACGAAACGGCGGCCGAGCTTTTCCTCGTGGGCGGCGATGAGGCCGAAGACCGCCGCCACCCGCCGGTTCAGGCTGTCTTCCGGACCCGGGAAGTGGTGGCCGTAGAGGGCGTCGAAATAGTCGGCGACGCCGCCCAGCGCCGCGGTGAGCTCGTGGTTGGGGCCGCCGGGATTGAGCTTGAGGGGGATCTGGTCCTCGCCGATGAAGAAATGGTTCTGGCCCGGCGCGCCCAACAGGTGCTGGCGTTTGCCATACAGCAGACCCAGGTGTGGCCCGTACAACTTGTACAGGCTGAGGGCGTAGAAATCGGCGTCCAGCGCCTTCACGTCGACCGCCCGGTGGGGCGCGTACGCCACCCCGTCGACGCACACCAATGCGCCCGCCGCGTGGGCCAGTTCCGTGATCCGGGCGGCGTCGTTGAAGACGCCGGTGACGTTGGAACAGTGGCTGAAACAGACCAGCCGCGTGCGCTCGCTCAGCAGGGCCTCCAGGTCGGCCACCTCCAGGCCCGCCGTCGACGGATCGACGCGCCATTCCCGCACCGTGACGCCGGACTCCGCCAGGCGCCGCCAGGCGCCGTTGTTGGCCTCGTGGTCCAG
>JACZWD010000195.1 GCA_022572335.1 Pseudomonadota bacterium | reverse complement strand
CGCGCCGCCGCTTCGTCGACCCGCCGGAATCCCTTCAGGCCACGCCGCGCCAGCGCCGCGATCCCGGCCGCGAACGCGACCAGCACCACCACATGCACCGCCCCGGGCAACAGCGGAAGAAGATCGAGCAGGGCGACGCCGAGAAACAGCCCGGCGACGGCCGCCGCCGGCCACAGGCGCCGCCACAGGCGCTCCCAAAAGAGGGCCGCGCGGGCCAGCTCCAGGAGCACGGGATATTTGCGCCGGGCGCTCACCCGCCCGCCTCCCGGGCGGCCTTGTCGGGGGCCGCCAGCCAGGGAGGGAAGGACTCCAGGGCTACCATGTCGTCGACGCTCATGCGTTCGCGGACCACGGCGTAGGTCGCGTCCCTGACCAGGGTCTCGGGCACCAGGGGCCGGGCGTTGTACGTCGACGCCATCACCGCGCCATAGGCCCCCGCGGTGCGCACGGCGAGAAGGTCGCCCGGCTTCATGGCCGGCAACAGACGCCCTGTGCCGAACGTATCGGCGGTTTCACAAACGGGGCCGACCACGTCCACCTCCATGAGCTCCGTTCCGGCCGCCGCCTCGGTCACCGGAACGATGGCGTGGGTGGCATTGTAGAGCGCCGGGCGCAGCAGGTCGTTCATCGCCGCATCGACGATGACGAAGGTGCGCATCGCCCCCTCCTTGACGTGGACCACGCGGGTGACCAGGACGCCGGCGTTGCCGACGATGACGCGGCCCGGTTCCAGGATTATATGGCAATCCAGATCGGCGATCGCCGATTTGACCGTGGCCGCGTATTCCTCGGGTGTCGGCGTCACCTCGTCGCCGTAGGGGATGCCCAGGCCGCCCCCCAGATCGAGCCGTTCGATGGGGTGGCCGTCGGCGCGCAGCATGGCGACCAGGTCCCGCATCCGCACATAGGCGTCCCGGAAAGGCGCCAGGTCCGTCACCTGCGATCCGATGTGCACGGCGACGCCGACCACGGAAATGGCGGGCATGGCGGCGGCGCGGGAGTACACCGCGCGGGCGCGCGTCCATTCGACGCCGAACTTGTTCTCGCTTTTTCCGGTGGTGATCTTCTCGTGGGTATTGGCGTCCACGTCCGGGTTGATGCGGATGGCGACGGGGGCGTCGACGCCCAGGCTCCCGGCCACCTGGCCCAGGACGTCGAGCTCCGGTTCCGATTCCACGTTGATCTGCAGGACACCCGCCTTCAGGGCCGCCGCCATCTCGTCGGCGGTCTTGCCGACGCCGGAAAAGACGATCCTGCCGGGGGCAACGCCCGCCGCCAGGGCGCGCTTGAGCTCCCCGGCCGAGACCACGTCGGCGCCGGCGCCGAGCCGGGCCAGGGTGCCGATGACGGCGATGTTGGAATTGGCCTTCACCGCGTAGCAGATCGTCGGGTCAAGGCCGGCGAAGGCGTCCGCGAACACGCGGTAGTGGTGCTCGATGGTCGCCGTCGCATAGCAGTAAAAAGGCGTGCCCACCTCTTCGGCGATGCGCGCCAGCGGCACCGCCTCGGCGCACAGCCGGCCGTCCCGGTACTGGAAGTGATCCATGGCCCGGTCGCCTCGCCGCCCTCTATCGGGTGGGGTATTGCCGCGGGTATTCGCTGTCCGGGGGCGTATCCAGGTGCCCCTTGCGGCCGCAGGCGCCGAGCGGCGCCGCCATGGCCAGGACAAGCACGATGAGAAGAAGCTTGCGGATCATGGCCTCAACCCTGGTTTCCGTCCCGTTTCTAATCCACGAACCGCCGGCGCGCCTCGGCGACGGCGGCGCGCACCGTATCGGGCGCGGTGCCGCCAAAGCTGGTGCGGCTTTTCACCGAGTTCTCGACCCCCAGCACGTCGAACACGTCGGCCGTGATGCCCGCTTCCACGGCGCCCATTTCCTCCAACGACAGGTCCTCCAGGCCGCAGCCCTTCTGCTCCGCCAGCCTGACCAGCCGCCCGGTGACATGGTGCGCCTCGCGGAACGGCATGGCGAGCACGCGCACCAGCCAGTCCGCCAGGTCGGTGGCGGTGGCATAGCCCTCGCCGGCGGCGGCCTTCATGCGCTCGGTGGCGAACGCGATGTCCTGCACCATGCCGGTGATGACGGCGATGCACAAGGCCAGGGTGTCGGCGGCGTCGAACACCGGCTCCTTGTCCTCCTGCATGTCCTTGGCGTAGGCCAGGGGCAGTCCCTTCATGGCGACGAGCACGGTGGTGAGGGCGCCGATGACACGGCCCGTCTTCGCCCGCACCAGCTCGGCGGCGTCGGGGTTGCGTTTCTGCGGCATGATCGAGCTGCCGGTGGTGAACGCGTCCGACAGGCGGGCAAACCCGAAGGCGTCGCTGCACCACAGCACGATCTCCTCGGCCAGCCGCGACAAATGGACGGCGAGCACCGCCGCCAGGCCGAGGAACTCCATGGCGAAGTCGCGGTCCGAGACGGCGTCCAGGGAATTGGCGCACGGGCCGTCGAAGCCGAGCGCCTCGGCCGTCATCCGGCGGTCGATGGGAAACGACGTGCCGGCCAGGGCCGCCGCGCCGAGCGGGCATTGGTTGAGGCGTCGGCGGCAGTCGGCGGCGCGGCCGCGGTCGCGCCCGAACATCTCCACGTAGGCCAGCAGGTGGTGTCCCAGGGTCACCGGCTGCGCCGCCTGGAGATGGGTGAAGCCGGGCATTACGGTCCCGGCGTGGGCTTCGGCCTTGTCGATGAGGACCTCCTGCAGGCCGGCCAGCGCCGCGTCCATATCGTCCAGGGTCTGGCGCAGCCACAGGCGCAGGTCGGTGGCCACCTGGTCGTTGCGCGAGCGTGCCGTGTGCAGGCGCCCGGCGGCGTCGCCCACCAGCTCGGCAAGACGGGATTCCACGTTCATGTGGATGTCCTCGAGCGACCTGTGGAACGAAAACCGGCCTTCGGCGATCTCCTTGGCGATGGTGTCCAGACCGCCGAGGATGGCATCGCCGTCCGCTTCCGATATGATGCCTTGGCGCACAAGCATGGCGCAGTGCGCCTTGGACGCGGCGATGTCCTCGCCATGGAGGCGCTTGTCGACGTCGATGGAGACGTTGATCGCGTCCATGAGGTCCGACGGCTGGGCGCCGAAGCGTGCGCCGCGCACCGTGCCGGCGCCCGGCGCACGCGTGGCGGATTTGGCCGTCATGGCGCACCGGCGGAAGAATAGGGAGTACTGCCCAACATGATTCGCGCCGTCCTCGTGGCATTGGCATTTTCGGTGATTGTGGTCATATCCCCGCCGCATGCAAGTGCGGAAGGGGGGAAATGCGCCGCCGCCGGGCGCGGCATAGTCAATTTCCAGCCCGCGCTGCCGCCGCGGCCGGTGCGCCAGGTGCCCTTCGTCGAGGGCGCGGACACCGCGCGCACCATCGCCGACTACCGGGGCCGCGCCGTGGTGCTGAACTTCTGGGCCACCTGGTGCGCCCCGTGCGTCCGCGAAATGCCCTCGCTGGACCGCCTTCAGGCCGAGGTGTCGGGCGAGGGGATCGAGGTCCTGACCCTGTCCGTGGACCGCGGCGGCGCCCCGGTGATCAAAAGGTTCTACAAGAAACTGGGGATTCGGAACCTCCCGGTGCTGGTCGACAAACGCGGCGAGGTTCTGCGCAAGATGCGCGTGCGCGGCCTGCCGACGACCCTGCTCATCGACGCCCGGGGCAACGAGGTGGGCCGGGTCGTCGGGCCCGCGGAGTGGGATTCGCCGGAGGCCCTCGCCCTGGTCAGGGGTTGTCTCGGGCCGGTACCGCAAGACCGCCGCCCGGGCGCCGAAGAGGCCCTAAAGCCGCGCCCCGGCGACGGCCGTCGGGGGTAATACCAAGGAGCGATACGGGCGATGATGTCCTGGCCGAAAGCGCTGGCCCCTGTGCTCGCCGTCGTGCTGGCCGCCGCCTGCGCCGTGCCCACCCGCTGGGAGAACCCGGGCGTGCCCAGGGACCGGTGGCCCGGCGACAAGGCCGCCTGCCGCGCCCAGGCGGCGGCCGAGGCCGAGCGCGGCTACGTCCGCGGCCGCGGCTACCGGATCCAGGACGACGACACCCGCACGGATCCGCTGCGGGCGCGGATGGCCCGGTTCGACGCCGTCAAGAAGCGGGACGACCTGTTCGCCCGCTGCATGCGGGCGCGGGGCTACCGGGAGGTGAAGAAAAGCGGCGGGCGCGGGGAGTAGGAGGCGAAGCCGGAAATACCGGACGCCGCGATCGCGGTGCGTGCCGTTGCCCCCTAGGTGGCCTTACGGCCATCGGGGGGCGCCGCCCCCACGCCCCCCGCCAGGGGTTGACCCCTGGACCTCTTAAATCGGGTTCCAAGGGCCGCTCGGGGCTCATTAGTGCGCGCGTCGGTAAGAAACACTTGATGCGGTGTGTAAGAAATGCTTATAACACCGCCATCGGTATTCATGGAGGCGCGGATGCCCCTTATCATCGATCCAAAAACCGGATTGCCCTTTCCCCGGCGCACGGACAAGGCGCCGCGGAGCAAACGCCAGGGCCGGGTGCCGGGGCCGGCGGACGTTGACCAGATCGACGCCCAGGTTTTGCGTGATCCCGGCGTCCACGCCACGCCCGAGGACTTCGGCGCCGGCATCGGCAAGGCCGTCGAGCGGTTCGGCAAGGCCGCCTTCCGGGTGGCGTCGGACTTCGCCGAAATGCGCCGCGCCGCCGAGGACGATACCGCCGCCATGGCCGGGTTGTCCGAGGCCCGCGGCCGCTTCA
>JACZWD010000020.1 GCA_022572335.1 Pseudomonadota bacterium | reverse complement strand
CCCGCGGCCCCCGGCGTCGTCGCGCGCCGCTTGTGGTGCATGCACACCAAGGCGCGACGCGCTCCTAGCCGGAAACCTCGCAACGCCGTCGTAGGGGTACAATTTAGCTGATGCAGACCACTAGGGGGAGCCGTGCTTCTTATGACTCCACCCCGGCCAGGGCGGCGCGGAAGACGTCCGCATCCACGTTGCCGCCGGAACACACCACAGCGACCGTTTTGCCGCGGCAGTCGAACGCGCCGCTCAGGCACGCCGCCAGCGCCACCGCGCCGCCGGGCTCCACAACCAGCTTGAAATGGGTGAACGCCGCCGCCATGGCCCGGGCCACCACGTCGTCGCCGACCGCCAGGCCGCCGGCGAGAAGACGGATATTGATGGCGAACGTCAACTTGCCTGGGGTCGGCGGCTGAAGGGCGTCGCAGAACGACCGGGCGCCGGCGGCGACGCGAAGCCGCTTGCCGGCGGCCAGGGACCGCGTGCCGTGTCGTCGAAGGCCGCGGGCTCGACGGCATAGATGGCGGTGTCCGGGCTCTCCTCGGCCAGGGCCAGGGCGCAACCGGCAATCAGTCCGCCGCCCCCGCACGGCACCAGCACGGCGTCCAGGGGGGCGTCCATGTCCCTCGCCTGGGCCGCCAATTCCAGGCCGACCGTCCCCTGTCCGGCAATGATGTAGGGATCATCGTAGGAGGGCACCAGCGTGGCCCCCCGTTCCGCGGCCAGCCCTTCGGCCAGCTCCTCGCGGCTTTCCCGTGCACGGTCGTAGAACACGACCTCGGCGCCATAGGCGCGGGTGCCCTCGATCTTGGTGGCGGCGGCGTCCTCGGGCATGACGATCAGGGCCGGGATGCCGAACAGGGCCGCCGCCACCGCCACGCCCTGGGCGTGATTGCCCGATGAATACGCGACCACGCCCCGGGGCCGCGCCGCCTCGTCGATCCTTGAGACGCGGTTGTAGGCACCGCGGAACTTGAACGCGCCCGTGCGCTGAAGCATCTCCGCCTTGATCAGAAGGCGGCCGCCCAATTGTTCGTTGAGACGCGCCGATTCGACCAGCGGCGTCCTCACCGCGTGGCCGCGCAGGCGCCGGGCGGCGTCCTTCACATCGGCGACGGTGGGGGGATCAGGCGCGGGCGAGCAGGGCATGAATGGCCTCCAGGGTGTCCGCTTGCGCCAGGTCGGGCACATGGCCCACGCCGGGCACGGTGATCTGCGCGAGGCCGGGCAGCTCCTCGGCCATGCGGGCGAACGTCGCCGCGCCGAGGACGTCCGACTTCGCCCCGCGCACGGCCAGGACCGGCACCCCTCTCAGCGCCCTGAACACGGGCCAAAGGTCGGTGCCGCCGCCGCCCCGCAGCATGGGCTTGATCAACGCCGGGTCCCAATCGAAGGTCAACCGGCCGTCGTCCCCCTCGCGGTAGGTGTTGCGGGCGAAGGCGAGCCAGCCCTCTTCGCCGTGCACGGGAAGGTCCGGCAACGTCTCGCGCAGGTGGCGCGCCGCCGCCGCCCAGTCGGGCTGGGGGCGGTCGTCGCCGATGTAGGCGATGATGCGCGCCATCCCCCGGCGTTCGATTTCGGGACCGATATCGTTGAGCACCGCGCCGGCCACGGCGCACGGCATGGCCACCGCCATGGCCGCCGCCAGGATGCCGCCCAGGGACGTGCCGACCACCACGGCTTCGTGCACGTTGGCCGCCGCCAGCAGGTGGCGCAGGTCGTCGACGTAGGTGGCGGGGACGTAACGCCGCCAATCGCGGTCGTATTGGGAGCGGCCCCGTCCCCGGTAATCGGGACACAGCACCCGGCGCTCGGCCGCAAGACGCAGCGCCAGGCCGTGGAAGTCCTTGCAGTTGCGCGTCAGCCCCGCCAGGCACAGCACCGGCGTGGCGGACGAAAGCCGGTCGCCGTAGTCCCGGTAATGGAGCCTGAGCCCGTCCTGGGACGAGTACGTGCGTTCGCGGTAGGCGCCTCCGCCGTTGCCGCCCGCGGTCCGCTTCCCGGTCACAATCCCAGAAGGGCGGGGAGTTCCGCCAGGGTGGAGATTTCGTGCTCGTGGGCGCCCGGAAGGCGTTCGCGTTGCTGCCCGAAGCGGTTGACCCATACGACGCGAAAGCCGAAGTTGGCGGCGCCGGACACGTCCCAGGCGTTCGACGACATGAAGCAGATGCGCCCGGCCGCCAGGCCCAGGCCGTCAACCGCCAATTGATAGACGCGGGGATGGGGCTTGTAGACGCCGATCGCGTCCACCGATAACACGTCGTCGAGCAGATCGTCGATGCCGGCGTTCTTGACCGCCGCCTCCAGCATGGCCGGGGCGCCGTTGGACAGGATCGCCGTCTTGATACCGGCCGCCTTGAGGCCGCCCAGCACGTCCTTGACCTCCCCATAGGCGTCCAGGCGCATATACAGGTCCATGAGCCGCGCCCGCACATCGCCGCCGATGCCGAGGGTGGCCATGGCGTAATCCAGCCCGTCTCCGGTGACCTGCCGGAAGTCCACGTATTCGTCCATGAGGCTGCGCAGCCACGTGTACTCCAGTTGCTTGGTGCGCCACAGGACGGCGAGCGGGCCGGCCTTGTCGCCAAGGTCGTCGCGGCACTGCGCCGCCGCCGCCGTTACGTCGAACAGGGTGCCGTAGGCGTCGAAGACGCAGGCGCCGATGTCGTCCAGTGCCGGAGTCGTGTCCATGGGGACCTCCCGGTCGAACCGATCGCGTCGGGGATTTATGGTCCGGCGTACGGCCGGGGTCAACCCGGGCCGCCCGGCTCGCGTGGGAAGGGCTGAGGTGTGTGCCTATTAAAGAGCGTCGGCGTTGAAACCAGCGCTTAACCCGCCGATGGCCGGGACCACGTCCAGGGCCTTTATATTCCGTGTCACCCCGGCCTCGGCGATGACGGTCATGGTCTCGCACCCAAACACCCGCAGGAAGCTGGTAGGGATGGTCGCGCCCATGTGGCCGGGCGGGACGATGGTGGATCATTGGGGTTTTGGGGTTGGGGACACAGTGCCGTCTTGGGGGTTATACCAAGGGACGCTGATCATGACCCATAGAGACGGCTTACCAAGGTTTTCGGCAAGGAGCGTGCGCTGTGGCGATGCGGGGCATCGCGAAGCGTGCGCGACGCCGTCCGAAAGCCTTGGTAAGCCGCCGTTGCGGTCGCGTATGCGGCCCGTCGGAGGGCGTCGAAAAGTTTTGACGATGCGCCGCATCGCCTGCAACTTTCCTCCTACCCGACGAGCCGCCTACGCGATCTCTATGAGTCATGATCAGCGCCCCTTGGTATTAGTCCCAAGAGCGGGCATTGAGCCTCGGTATGTCTGCCGCGAGGGGTGAAGCGGACGAAGGTCAACGGCCCCCAGAACGTCCGCTCATGGGCAAACCCGGACATTCCGATCCGGCCTCCGCGACAGGGAGGCTACAGCCGTATCGGCCCTTCCCTCCATCGGTGTCCGGTCACCCTTAAAAAGCGGGATCGTTCGTGCAGGCAGGTCAATTACTGTTTCCCAGAATCCTGTTCTTCTCCCGGGAAAATTCCTCTTCGGTCAGCGCCCCGGAGTCGTAAAGGCTCTTGAGCCGCTCGAGTTGATCGAATTTTTCCATTCGACCCGGTTCCGGCACGGGTTTTTCCTGTCCTTCCGGATTTCGGGGCACCTCGTCTTCAGGGGGCGGATCGGTGCTTTGTTGCGTGGCCCCCGCATGGCCTTGAAATGCACCGGCGACAGGCTGCGATGCCGTTTTCCCAAAGAGTCTCCCGACCCAACCAAACATCTTTTTGATTGCCGCCCAGATTCTCGGCAAAAGCCACGCCACAAATAGCAAGAAAAGCACCAACAGCCCGAGGAATATCCACGGATGGTGAAGCGCGGTCCACAACCCCCCGATGACCGCTACGTCCTCGGCCACCGATGCGCCCCAGTTGGTGAACGGCTCGGGCGAGGCATTGATAACAACCCGGCTTCCCGCCTTGGTCACATGGGAGACCGTGGCCAAGCCTCCACCGAGGATTATCGCCGAAACCTCCAATGCGGGTCCGACGTCGCCCACCGCACCAGCCGCCATCAAAGCGCCAGCGGGTATGCGAATGAACGTGTGGACGGTGTCCCAGGCGGTATCCACACCCGGAATCTTATCGGTCACAAATTCGACGACGTACATTAACGACGCCGCGGCGAGAACCAATGGATTCTCAAGAATTTGCAGATCAGGCGGCAAATCGATGGCACCACTGGCGCCACTGAAACCGAGCACCGCCATCGCCGCATAAAGGTTGATGCCGCTTGCCCACGAGGCTCCCAGCGTTAGAGCTAGGATGCCGGCGATATGATCGAATTGCTCCATGGCACGCCTGTCATAGCAATCTGTGTGGTTGTTTCGAAACCTGTCATCGGTTTACGCATTGCTCTTTCCGGTCATGGCCCTTGTCGCCGCAACGATAAAAGTACAGCGACCACTGTTTTACCTTACACCCCGACACGAGCAGACATAACCACCGTGGCCGTGGCCTTGGCCTGCCCCCCTTCTTCCAAGGACCCGGACGCCCAGAGTCTCCAACCAGGCATTCGGATCCGGTTTACGGGGAGCAGGTCAGGCATGGCAAGTCCCGTGCCCTCTCATCAACAGCGCGGCAAGATTGGAACGGGGGCAGCCTATGGGCCCAGACCAACACAGCATAGAGGGATGGTCATTATCGGCCGCGAGTATTGGGGCCGGCGAGAACAGCCTCGGAATCTCGCTCCGGGGCCGCTCGAATAGGACTGCTTCGGGTCAATCGCCGGGTTCGTCACGGTTGACCGGTGTGGACCGGTGAGCGGACATCGCCACTGGCGACACCAGGTGATGAGTCCACGCCCTAGCCCGGATATTTCATGAAGGCGCTGGCGCATGGAACACCGCTGGTTGCCCTTCAACGGATGGCGCCGGTTTCCACGAAGGTCCAACGTGTCCCGTTCACCGCTGAACGGTTTTGCGGCGGCCCTGTCCGCCCAAATCGGCGCCCGCAGCCAAAAGCCATAGCCCCGGCTATGCCTTTCGGCTTCGCACACCACCTTGGACGAACATTGCTCGCCGCAATTCCCGTTCCCTTCATGAAATATCCGGGCTAGCCGTGCAACCCGCCGAGCAGGTCCACGTATTCAGGATCGCCGGGCCCGATCAAGCCGTGGCGGATGAGGAAATCGATGACCACCAGGGCGCAGTTGAACTTGAAGTCGTCGGTGTCGCGCACGGTTTCGATCACCCGTTCCATGGGCCACAGGTAGAATTCCGAGATCTCGCCGTCGGCGTTGGCCGGGCGGAAATCCGCCGGCAGCTCGAGGTCGAAGTCGAACAGCACGTCGCGGCGCAGGCCCTCGGGCCGCTCCGTGCAATAGGAGACGCCGCCCACCGGCACCGCGCGCGCCGCCAGTTCGACCGGGATGGCGGCCTCTTCCGCGCATTCCTTGATCAGGGTGTCGCGCACCGAAATGCCCGCCGGCTGGCCGCCGGCGACCAGTTGGTCGAGCTTCCCCGGCCCCGTCGGCTTCTCCAGGCTGCGCCGGCCGATCCACATCTTCGTGCCCCCGGCGTCGCGCACGAAGCCGTTCATGTGGACGCCGCAGGCGCGCACCCCGAACAGCGGCACGGCGGCGCGCTCCATGGTGAACAGGGGCGGATGCGCATAGGACCGCGCCACGGGATAGGGCTCGTCGCGCCAGCCGGTGATCGCGCCCAGCCCGGCCAGCCGCCGCACGACCCCGTCCACGGCCTCGGTCCTGCGGTCGAACCCGCGCAGCCCGTCGGCCAGGTCGACGGCCTCGTCCGACACCCGGAAGACATCGGAGAATTCGCGCAGGGTTTCGGCGAAACCGGCGGCCACCAGGCCGACCCCGGCCCCGTCCACCCGGAACGGCCGGTAGCGGGACGGATCGAAGACGCGGCACTCCGCGACGCGGTCGAGAAAACTCACCCGCTTCCTCCGTACCCACCCCGAACGGGTGGTGGTGGGCTCCGCCCCCCACGCCCCCGCCAGGGGTTAACCCCTGGACCCCATTATTTGGGTTCCAAGGGCCTTGGCCCTTGGTGGGGATCAAAAGGGGCGACGCCCCTTTGACCTCATGGGTTTACTTTACCTTGCGAAAACCGTGGGCCGCGGTCCAGACAGCCCGCTACGCCGCCCGGGTGACCTTGCGGTCCCGGGTGCTTTTGACGTAGGCCCGTGTGCAGTGGTCGCCGCAGTAGGGCTTGCCGTCGACCGCCGGCCGGCCGCAGAAGCGGAACGCGTCGGTTCCCGGCTCGCCTTCGGGCCAACTGCACATGCCGGCGCCGAGCGTGTCCAGTCTGATGATCTCGGCCTCCTTGGGTTTTCCGTGGACGGGCGGGTGGCGTTTCGCCAGCCCCAAACGATGCACCTTGCCGACAACCGCGTTTTTCGTCACCCGCAGCCGGCGCCCGATTTCGCTGGCCGGCAGGCCTTCTTTCCACAAGGCGATGAGCACGGCGATGCGCATGGGTGTCCACTCGTTTTCCATGTTCTCTCTTTCCCGACCCGCGAACGCGCGGCAACGCCCGGCTTCCACGTTCCCGCGCGGGCTATTCCTCAGGCGACTCGCATACGGGGGACCGAATTCCCCCTGTGACGGGAGGTTTACTATATTTGCTGAATATGAGCAAGCCCTACCCAATATCTTGTGGGTAAATCGGCGACGGCGGGTCCGGGACGGGGGGCATTTCGCACCCGCGGAATTTCTCTCCCGCCTCCGGAAACACTTGGCTATACTTGCCTAGTGGCCTGCATCAGCTAAAGTGCACCCATACGATCGCTTTTCCCGTTTCCTCGGCAGGAGGGGAGGCGCAGGCGATGCGGGGCCATCGGCAAGCCTTCCCGACGCCCCGGGGGGCCACCGGGGGGGGTGTCCCCGACAATGTATGCGGGGGGCGCCCCCGCGATCCCCGAGGGGACGGGAAAAGCGACCCGAAGGGCGGCGTTGCGAGGCTTCCGGGGGAACAAGGGGGGTGTCCCCCCGGTTACGGAATGCGGGGGACGCCCCCGCGGCCCCCGGCGTCGTCGCGCGCCGCTTGTGGTGTATGACACCACGGCGCGACGCGCTCCTAGCCGGAAACCTCGCAACGGCGTCGTATGGGTACAATTTAGCTGATACAGGCCACTAGGCCAGGCAGCGAAGGACGGACGATGGCGAAATCGCGCAAGCGGACCTTGGCCGACTGGAGGCAAGCGGCGCGGGCGGAGATGAAGGGGGACTCCGCGGACGAGCGGGTATGGGTGAGTCCCGAGGGCATCCCGGTCAAGGCGCTCTATACGGCCGAGGATCTGGAGAAACTGGAGCACGTCAACACCCTGCCCGGGTTCGCGCCGTTTCTGCGCGGGCCGCGGGCGACCATGTACGCCAACCGTCCGTGGACCATCCGCCAGTACGCCGGCTTTTCCACGGCCGAGGACTCGAACGCGTTTTACCGGGCGAACCTGGCGGCCGGACAGAAAGGCCTGTCCGTGGCCTTCGACCTGGCCACCCATCGGGGATTCGATTCCGATCACCCGCGCGTCGTCGGCGACGTCGGCAAGGCGGGTGTCGCCATCGATTCCGTCGAGGACATGAAAATCCTCTTCGACGGCATCCCGCTGGATCGGATGAGCGTTTCCATGACCATGAGCGGCGCCGTCCTGCCGGTGATGGCCGGCTACATCGTCGCCGCCGAGGAACAGGGGGTGGGCCAGGAAAAGCTGTCGGGGACCATCCAGAACGACATCCTCAAGGAGTTCATGGTCCGCAACACCTACATCTACCCGCCCGAACCCAGCATGCGCATCGTCGCCGACATCATCGAGCACACGGCCAGGCACATGCCCCGCTTCAACTCGGTCTCCATTTCCGGCTACCACATGCACGAGGCCGGCGCCACCGCCGTGCAGGAACTGGCCTTCACCCTTGCCGACGGGCTGGAGTACGTGCGCGCCGCGCTGGGCAAGGGACTGGCCGTCGACCGGTTCGCGCCGCGCCTGAGCTTCTTCTTCGCCATCGGCATGAACTTCTTCATGGAGGTGGCGAAGCTGCGCGCGGCGCGGCTGTTGTGGGCGGAGCTCATGCAGCGCTTCGAGCCCGAAGACCCGCGTTCGTTGATGCTGCGCACCCACTGCCAGACCTCGGGCGTGTCGCTGACCGAGAAGGACCCCTATAACAACATCGTTCGCACCACCGTCGAGGCCCTGGCCGCGGTCCTCGGCGGCACCCAGAGCCTGCATACCAACGCCTTCGACGAGGCCATCGCCCTGCCGACCCCGGTTTCGGCGCGCATCGCGCGCAACACCCAGCTTATCCTCGCCGAGGAGACGGGGATCACCAACGTCGTCGACCCCTTAGGCGGCAGTTACTACGTGGAAAGCCTGACCGACGCCCTTGCCGTCAAGGCGCGCGAGCTGATCGCCGAGGTGGAGGACCTGGGCGGCATGACGAAAGCGGTGGAGGCCGGCATGCCCAAGCAGCGCATCGAGGCGGCGGCGGCGCGCCAGCAGGCGCGCATCGACCGCGGCGAGGAAGTGGTGGTCGGCGTCAACCGCTACCGGCTGGAAAAGGAGGACGAGGTCGATATCCTGGAAGTGGACAACGCCTCCGTCCGCGGGACCCAGGTGGCGCGCCTGAAGAGGGTCCGCGAGATGCGCGACGGGACCGCGTGCGACCGGACGCTGGACGCGTTGAGCGAGGCCGCCGCCTCGGGCGCGGGCAATTTGCTGGAGTTGTCCATTGCCGCGGTGCGGGCGCGGGCCACGGTCGGCGAGGTCTCGGACGCCCTGGCCAAGGTCTTCTCGCGCCACCGCGCCCAGATCCGTTCCATCGCCGGCGTCTACGGCGCCGCCTGCGCCGGCGACGAGACCTTCGAGGCGGTCCGCCGGCGGTTGGACGCCTTTGTCCGCGAGGAAGGGCGGCGGCCGCGCATCATGGTGGTCAAGGTCGGCCAGGACGGTCACGACCGCGGCGCCAAGGTCATCGCCACGGCGTTTGCCGATATCGGCTTCGACGTCGACCTGGGGCCGCTGTTCCAGACCCCCGAAGAAGCCGCCCAGGAGGCCGTCGAGAACGATGTCCATGTCATCGGCGTATCGACCCAGGCCGGGGCCCACAAGACCCTGGTGCCGGCGTTGATCCGGGAACTGGCGACCGCCGGCGCCGGCGATATCGCCGTGATCTGCGGCGGCGCCATTCCGGCCAGGGATTACGATTTCCTGTTCGAGACAGGGGTATCCGCCATCTACGGGCCCGGCACCCACATCCCGACGGCGGCCGCCGAGGTGATGGACATCATCCGCAAACGTCGAAAGGCCGCCTGAGGCTTCCCCAACGGAGGCGCCGGTGGCCGCCCGGGCGTTGCCCGGAGCGCGGCCATCGCTACGTCAAGCCGGCAAGGGCGTGCATCCGACAGGGAGGGTTATTTCTTGACGGCGCTGGCGCACGGAACGCGGGCGGGTGCCATTCAGCGGATATCGCCGGTTTCCGCGAAGGTGCGATGTGGCCCGTCCACCGCCGAACGGTTTTGCGACGGTCGGATATGGGCGCCGGCCAGCCGCTTCGGCAGGTTTTCCCAGTTCTCGCCCGCCGCCATCACGCAGCTGAGGCCGTTGGGCTGGGTCAGGATGATGGTGAAGCTGCCCGACGGCGAGGCCAGGACCTCGATCACGGCCCCGTTGCTCGCCAGGCCCATGGAGACGGGCGCCGCGGAGTAGGTCTGTTCCAGGTTGGCGACGACGGCGCGGCGTTCGCCACACATGGCCTGCGCCCTGCGCCGGCGGTGGAAAAGCGCTCCAGCCGATGAGCAGAGCGCCAGAAACCGCAATCACGTATCGCACCAGGACCCCACTCATCACGTCTGGCCGAAAAGACCGGCGATGGTGCCACGACGGCCGCACCCGCACCACGGCCCAGGCGTATAGCCCGAGTCTTCAAAAGCATCGGGAAATTATGCAAAAGCATGGCTCGCGGACACCGGAGGATTTCCGGCGGGACGGTCCGCATCACGGCCCCATGGGAAATACCGCTCCGGCGGGGCGCAAGGGTCCGGTGGGCAAGCCCGAAAGGGCTTGCGTCAGACGGGAGGTCGGATCGACTCCGGGAGGGCGGTCAGATCTTGGCGCCGGCCAGCCGCTTCGGCAGATCTTCCCAGCTCTCGCCCGCCGCCATCACGCAACTGAGACCATTCGGCCGCGTCAGGATGATGGTGAAGCTGCCCGACGGCGAGGCCAGAATCTCGATCACGGCCCCGTTGCTCGCCAGACCCATGGAGACGGGTGTCTCGGAGTACGTTTTTTCCAGGCTCGCCACAACTGTACTGTGTTCGCCGCAGATGGTTTGGGCCTGCGCCGACGATGAAAATGCGCCCCAACCGATGAGCAGAGCGCCGACTATGGCGGTCAGGTATCGAACCATAATACGCTCCTTCCACGTCAACTAGCCCCCCCGGAATTCGGATGTGAAACATCCGTAAAAAGTTGCTAAGCGCCCTCAAAGCCACCAGCCTACTTCTAGGACCATAGTACTGTAGACAGCCAAATCACACCCGTCAAATAAAAAATAGGGAGTTGTTGTCTATATTATTGGATTCTTTATATTAATTAACAACTTATTAACAATACGTAAATATTTAGTAAAATTCCTTTGTCATATATTGTTTTACCGCATGTTTTTTCCATGTGGCCGGCACCGCTCGGTCGTCCCGGCGACGGATCGCCGCTCCCGGGGGGCGTGCCCCGCTCATCGGCACCGCGGGGGGTGCCGGCACTCCCGCCGACTGTCGCAAGCCCGTGCACGGGCGGCGCTGCGGACCTTCTTTCCGCGGCCGGCGGCGGCCGGGGGAAGGGCGGGCGCGGGCACGCTCGCTCGCGCTTGCACCCGGCCAAACAATAAACTGAAATATGGTTTATCAACATTGGGGAAGGTGATTCCACCTGGGTAGGCGCGGATATTAAATAATAACTGAAATAAAGTTAAATCACGCATACAGCATAAATAATTCTTTTATATTAATAGGTTATTGACCGTCAACAGGCGGAGTTTTTTCATTATGCGGGGAGATTCAGCGCCGCGCCGCCCCGCATTCCGCCAACCGGGTCCACGGTTCCGGGCGTCGCCCCCATACCCCCGCGGCCGACCGCGCCCGCCGCTGCGGGTCCGCCAAAAGCGCCGGCAGGCCCCCACGAAGGCACGGGACGGGACCGGACCGCCGCAGCCAGTGAACATCATGGTTGCCATCAGCGGCCCGGCCGGGGGCCGCGGGGGCCTTCCCCGGCGCACGGGGACCGCCGCGGAACCTGTTGCACCCCGGCGGGCTTTATATGAACATGTTCCCATGCTCACCCATTCGGACATCTGGCGCGCCATCGACCGTCTGGCCAGGGAATACGGCTTTTCCGCGTCGGGACTGGCGCGGCGGTCGGGCCTGGATCCCACCACGTTCAACAAAAGCAAGCGCACGACGCGGCACGGCAGACTGCGCTGGCCGGGCACCGAAAGCATCGCCAAGATCCTGGCGGCGACGGGGGCGGGCCTGGAAGAGTTCGTCTCCTACGTCGGCGGCGGCTCCGGGATTTCCCGCACCATCCCGGTGATCGGTTTCCCCCAGGCGGCAATGGCGGGCTGCTTCGACGACGCCGGCCATCCCGTCGGGCCCGCCTGGGACGAAATCGCCGTCCCGGCCCTCGGCGACCCCCATTCCTACGCCTTGGAAATCAGCGGCGACGGCATGGAGCCGGTGTACCGCGACGGCGATACGGTGATCGTTTCGCCCCGCGCCAACATCCGCCGCGGCGACCGCGTGGTGATCGGAACCGGGAGCGGCGCGGTGACGGCCGGCGTGGTGCGCCGCCGTTCCGCCGGCAGGATCGACGTCGGATCCTTCAATCCCCGGCACGCGGACCGCACCCTCCCGGTCGACGACGCTCGGTGGATGGCCCGCATCGTGTGGGCCAGCCAGTAAACCCAAGGAGCGCTGATCGGCGCTCCCTGGTAGAAAGCCCCGCTTCCGCGAAATCCTCGGGCGGCACACCCGGCGGGCGGCTTCCCCGGCGCTACCGGTTGGCGGGCCGGCGGGGCGCGCATATGCTGTCGGCGGCCGGCGACCGAACCCGTGGAGATGGGCAATGACGAAGGTGAAGGTTGGCCGCGCGCGGGCCTATGTGGACGGGCGCTGGCAGGACGGCAGGCCCCTGGTGCTGGGGCCGCACAGCCATGCCGTCTGGTTGTCGTCGGTGGTATTCGACGGCGCGCGGGCTTTCGCCGGCGTGGCGCCGGACCTGGACCGCCATTGCGCGCGGGTGGTGGCCTCGGCCCGCATCCTGGGCCTCGCCCCGAAGCTCGACGGAGCCCAGATCACGGCGCTGGCGTGGCAGGGAATCCGCCAGTTTCCCGAGGACGCCGAGCTTTACATCTGCCCCATGTTCTATGCCGAGGACGGGTTCATCATGCCCGATCCGGACAGCACGCGCTTCGTGCTGACGGTCTATGAATCGGCCCTGCCCGCGGCCGACGGGTTCAGCGCCTGTCTGTCGAGCTACCGCCGGCCGGCGCCGGACATGGCGCCGACCCGGGCCAAGGCGTCCTGCCTGTATCCCAACGTGGCACGCTGCGTATCGGAGGCCGGGGAAAAGGGCTTCGATACCGCCGTCGTCCTCGACCCCGACGGCAACGTCGCCGAATTCGCCTATGCCAACCTGTTCATGGTCCTGGACGGCGTCGTCCTGACGCCCGCGCCCAACGGCACCTTCCTCGACGGCATCACCCGCCAGCGGGTCATCGCGCTCCTGCGCGAGGCCGGCCTCACGGTCCGCCAAAGGACCATCGCATTCGAAGACCTGCTCGACGCCGACGAGCTGTTCGGCACCGGCAACTATTACAAGGTGGCGCCGTGCGTCCGCCTCGAAGACCGGGATCTCGAGGCCGGCCCGGTGTACCGCAAGGCGCGCGAGCTCTATTTCGCCTTCGCCCGCGGCGGCTGAAAGGGGCGTCGCCCCTTATCGATCCCCACCAAGGGCCGTCGGCCCTTGGAACCCGATAAATGGGATCCAGGGGGGGTTATCTTCCCGGCCGGATGGTGCCGCTACACAACCGATACCGCGGATCGTGCCGGGAAGGTACAATGACCATCCTTCCGGAGCTTATTTGGAAAAGTCGGATCAACCACGAGACGAGGACGCACCCATGGCCCGCATCAACATCCAGTTCACCCGTTTTCCCGCCTTCTACAGCCCGCTGATCGGCACCGCCGCCGGGGGCTTCCTGCAGGCGGAAGGGCTCGACCCCGACCTGTCCATAGCGGCCCCGGGCGTTTCGGCGATCGCGGCGCTCTTAGATGGCTCCGCCCATGTCGCCCAGTCGGCGGTCTCCCAGGGATTGAGCTCCCTCGAAAAGGGCGAGACGCCGCCCGCGGTCCACTTCGCCCAGATCAATGAGATGGACGGCTTCTTCGTGACCGCGCGCCAACCCGATGCGGACTTCGCCTGGTCCAAACTGGCGGGCCGGACGGTGCTGGTGGACCACGGCGGCCAGCCCTTGGCCATGTTCAAGTACGCCTGCCTGAAACAGGGTTTGGACTACGCCTCGATCGTCGCCGTGGACAAGGGCAGCGCGGCCGAGATGGACGCCGCCTTCCGTGGCGGCGAGGGCGACTACATCCACCAGCAGGGGCCGGCGCCGCAGCAGTTGGAACACGACGGTGTCGGGCACGTGGTCGCCTCGGTCGGCGAGGCGATCGGCCCGTGCGCGTTCTCCAGCCTCGCCGCCACCCGCGAATGGCTGGAAACGGACATGGCGAAAGCCTTCATGCGCGCCTACAGGAAGACGCGGGCCTGGATCAACGAGGTGCCTGCCGCCGAAATCGCCGCCGCCGAGGCCTCGCACTTCCCCGACATCGACCAAGACGTCCTTGCCGCGACCATCGGCTTCTATCAGAAGCTCGGCTGTTGGGCGCCCCATGTGGAGATTACGAAATCCGCCTTCGAGGTCACCCTGGACGTGTTCCGCAACGTCGGGCGGACGACCGATGGCGACGCCTACGCCGAAGTGATCGTGCCGCCACCCTCGGACTAGGGAATTCCCCGCCTGATCGGCGCCGTGTCGGGGGCTCGGCACGGTCTCATATCGATAAGCTCGATAAGCGTCCCCCGTGATTTGAGGGTGTATCCGGCTGACTTTCGGATTCGCCGAGACGAGGCCCGGGCCGGGGTACGGACAAGGAGCGATTCGCGGGCCCCTATCGGCTCAGGTCCTCCCCGGCGATGGCGCGGCGGATGAGCGCCGTCGATTCGTCGAGCCCGTACAGCGCGATGAACGAGCCCATGCGCGGCCCCTCGCTCTGGCCGAGGAGAATCTCGTAGAGGGCCCGGAACCAGGACTTGAGATCGGGGAACGGATGGCGCTTGCCGATCTCGTAGACCGCGTTCTGGATGGTTTCGCCGTCGGCGTCCCGGGGCAGGGCGTCGAGGGCCTGGGCCAGATCGGCGAGGGCCCGTTTCTCCTCCTCCGTCGCCGCCCGGTAGCGCTTCGCCGGCTTGACGAAGTCCCGGTAATAATTGATGGCGCAGTCCACCAGCGTGTCGAGAACGGGCGATTTCCGCGCCGCCGCGCCGCCGAGGTGGCGCGAGATGAAGTGCCACAGCACCGCCTTGTCCTCGGTATGGCAGACGCTGGCCAGGTTGAGCAGAACGTTGTAGCTCAATTGGACGTCCTCGGCCGGCGGCGTTCCCCGGTGGATGTGCCAGGCGGGATTGTCCAGGCGCTTGGCGCCTTCCTGGCCGGGAAAGCCGCGCAGGTGGCCCAGGTAGTCGTCCACGGTGCGCGGAATGGCATCGAAGTAGAGCCGCTTGGCCGCCTTCGGCTTGCGGTACATGAACAGGGCCAGGGTTTCCGGCGGGGCGTAGCGCAGCCACTCCTCCACCGCCAGGCCGTTGCCCCGGGACTTGGAGATCTTCTCGCCGTTCTCGTCCAGGAACAGCTCGTAAGTGAACCCGACCGGCGGCTCGGCGCCGAGGACGCGGCAGATCTTCCCCGACAGGCGCACCGAGTCGATCAGGTCCTTGCCCGACATCTCGTAGTCCACGCCCAGCGCCACCCAGCGCATGGCCCAGTCCGCCTTCCACTGCAGTTTGCAGTGGCCCCCGGTGACCGGCACCTCCACCGTCGCGCCGTCCTCGTCCTCGTAGACGATGGTGCCGGCGTCCACGTCGCGGTGCACGACGACCGCCTGCAACACCCTGCCGGTCTTCGGGCAGAGAGGCAAAAACGGACTGTACGTGGCGCGCCGCTCCGGCCCCAGGGTGGGCAGGATGACGCCGGTCACCGCGTCGTAGCGTTCCAGCACCGTCAGCAGGACACGGTCGAAGCGGCCGCTCTTGTAACACTCGGTGGCGCTATGGAACTCGTAGTCGAAGCCGAAGGCGTCGAGGAAGGCCTGAAGCCGTGCGTTGTTGTGGTGGCCGAAGCTCTCGTGGGTGCCGAAGGGGTCGGGAATGGAGGTCAGCGGCCTGCCCAGGTGCCGGGCCACCATGTCGCGCTCGGGGATGTTGTCGGGCACCTTGCGCAGGCCGTCCATGTCGTCGGAAAAGGCGAACAGCCTGGTCGGGATGTCGGACAGCATGGAGAACGCATGGCGCACCATGGCCGTGCGCGCCACCTCGGCGAAGGTGCCGATGTGGGGCAGGCCGGACGGCCCATACCCGGTCTCGAACAACACGTAGCCCTTGTCCGGCACGCCGCCGCCCATCCGCTTGAGCACGCCGCGCGCCTCGACGAAGGGCCAGGCGTTGCTGCTCGGGGCGAGGTCGCGAAGGTCCGACATGTCCGGGGACCGGCAGGTGATGGGCGCGCCGGGGACCGTAAAAGCGGCGCGCGGCGCCGTCAACCGGGGCGCTTCGCGGGAACCCTCGAACGGCCGGCCGGAATCCGCCCCGTCGGCGTCCCCACGGGCGGGCGGGCGCCGCCCTGGACACGGTCCGGGCCGCCGCGCCGGTTGTTTTTGGGCGCCAACACCGATACGGTTCACGCCACGTTTCGATGGCGGGAATCATGGCGGCGACCTCCCCGAAGGGGCGGCGGATTCCGTTCACACATCCTCCGGCAGGAAACGGCGCGGGCGGCCGCGCGGGCGGCCCGCCGCGGCAGGGCGCATGACTGGATGGACCATGGCAGGCACAAACCCCGACACAGGCCACGACAATACCGCCGAAGGCTTCGCGCGGCTGATCGACATCGGCATCGCGCTTTCGAACGAGCGCAATCACGACCGCCTCATGGAGATGATCCTGCTGGAGGCCAAGGACATGTGCAACGCCGATGGCGGCACGCTGTATCTGCGCACCGGGGACGACCATCTGAAATTCGAAATCATGCGCACGGATTCCCTCGACATCGCCAAGGGGGGCACCACGGGCGAGGCGATTCCCTTTCCGCCGCTGCCGCTGTATGACCGCGACACGGGCCAACCCAATCACCAGAACGTGGCCTCCCACGCGGCGCTCACGGGGGCCACCGTCAACATCCCCGACGCCTACGAGGTCAAGGAGTTCGACTTCACGGGACCGCGGGAGTTCGACCGGGAAACGGGGTACCGTTCCCAATCCTTCCTCACGGTCCCCCTCAAGGACCGGGACGGCGAGGTTATCGGCGTTCTCCAGCTGCTCAACGCCCTCGACCCCCGGACCGGCGAGGTGATCCCCTTCGACAGCGGGATTCAGCCCTTCGTCGAGGCCCTGGCCTCCCAGGCCGCCGTCGCCCTCGCCAACCAGCGGCTGCTGGACTCCCAGAAGACCCTCTTGGACTCCTTCATCAAGCTCATCGCCTCGGCCATCGACGCCAAGTCGCCGTATACCGGCGGCCACTGCCAGCGCGTGCCGGTGCTGGCCCGGATGCTGGCCGAGGCCGCCTGCGAGTCCCAGGACCGTCCGTTCGCCGATTTCAACCTCACCGAGGACGAATGGTACGAACTGCATATCGCGGCGTGGCTGCACGACTGCGGCAAGATCACCACGCCGGAATACGTGGTCGACAAGGCGACGAAACTGGAGACGCTCTATAACCGCGTCCATGAGATCCGCACCCGCTTCGAGGTCGTCAAGCGGGATGTGGAAATCGAATACCTCAAATCGCGGCTCAACGGCGGCGGCGACGCGGACGCGCTGCGCCGGGACATGGAGGCCCGCCTGGCCCGGTTGGACGACGACTTCGCCTTCATCGCCGAACACAACATCGGGACCGAGTCCACGGCGCCGGAAAGCATGGAGAAAATCAAGCGCATCGCCCGGACGCGGTGGACCCGTACCCTGGACGACCGGCTCGGCCTCGCCCACGGGGAAATGAAGCGCAAGGAACGGGCGCCGGCGACCGGCCTGCCGGCCGACGAGTTCCTGCTCTCGGACAAGGAAGAGCACATCATCCCCCGCGAGCCCGGCGCCGGCAATTCCGACGGCGAGGCCCGGGGCTTCCGGATGCAGACGCCCGAGCACCAATACAATCTGGGCGAGGTGTACAACCTGTGCATCCCGCGCGGCACCCTGACGCCCGAGGAGCGTTTCAAGATCAACGACCACATCGTGCAGACCATCACCATGCTGGAGAAGCTCCCGTTTCCGAAGAACCTGCGCCGGGTGCCGGAATACGCCGGCGCCCATCACGAGAAAATGGACGGCGCCGGCTATCCCCGCCGGCTGCACGGGGACGACATGTCGATCCCCGCCCGCATCATGGCCATCGCCGACATCTTCGAGGCCCTGACCGCGGCCGACCGCCCCTACAAGACGGCCAAACCCCTGAGCGAGGCCATCCGCATCATGTCCGCCATGCGCAGGGACCGTCACATCGACGCCGACCTTTTCTCGTTGTTCCTGAAGTCCGGCGTCTACAAGGAATACGCGGAACAATTCCTCCCGCCGGAACAGATCGACGACGTGGATATCGCCGGGTACGCGGATCCCCGCGGCGAATGAAGCGAGGCGATGGATCACGATCCCCTGCGGTGGGCCAAGTCCTATCCCTACCAAATCCCGGCCCGCTCGTACGTGCTGGCCGAAGGCGGTTACCAGGAACTGCCCGAAGGCGGCCCGCTGCCGGACCTTTGCGGACGCCAGCCGGTACTCGCCTGCGGCTCCAACCAGTCGCCGGAGCGGCTGGCCCGCAAGCTGGCCGGCTTCATCGATGGGCCGGTCCCGGTGATCCGCGCCCGGGTGACCGGTTTCGACGCCGTCTATTCCGCCCATTTCTCGACAAGCGGATCCATCCCGGCGACCCTTCACCAGGCGCCCGGGGCCACGGCGTCGCTGTTCGTCAACTGGCTGACGCCGGCCCAGCAGCGGCGCCTGCACGAAACCGAGGCCGTCGGGCGGAACTATGATTTCGGACGCCTGGACGGCATCCAGGTGCGCATGGACGGCGGCGGCGTGCTGACCCACGCCTTCGCCTACGTCGGCCGCCACGGCTGCCTGATCAGCGACGATGCGCCCGTCGCCCTTGCCGCCGTGCCGGCGACCGGGCGGCGGTGGCCGGCCCTGACCGAGGAACAGGTGCTGGCCCTGGCCCGCGACCGCCTGGCGCCGGGCCGCCCCCTCGATGATTTTATCCGCGAGACGATTTCCGAGGAGAAGACGCGCCTCGCCCGCACCGACACCCTGAAAAGCGACGGCCGCCCCTTCTCCTATGGCGGGTTCACGCCCATTGCCGTTTGATTTTCCCCTTGCGCCCCGCCCGCCCGGCGCGCATCGATGGCTTGCGGATAGGCACCGACGGATACTAGCCTTACGCCATGGACCAGGCGGACAACGTCCGATGAGGGCCTCCGGCGCGCTGCGTCTTCTCGGCGCCGCCGTCATTGCGGCGGCGTTGTTGGGCG
>JACZWD010000194.1 GCA_022572335.1 Pseudomonadota bacterium | reverse complement strand
TCGGCCTCGCCGGTGCCCATCATCGCCTTGCCCATTTCGCTCATGACCGAACGGATGTCGGCGAAGTCCAGGTTGATCAGGCCCGGCATCACGATGAGGTCGGTGACCCCGCGCACACCCGAATACAGGACCTCGTCCGCCATGCTGAAGGCGTCGGCGAAGGTGGTCTTCTCGTTGGCGACGCGGAACAGGTTCTGGTTGGGAATGATGATCAGGGTATCGACGAACTGCTCGAGTTCCTCGATCCCCGCCTCGGCCACCTGCATGCGGTGGACGCCCTCGAAATGGAAGGGCTTGGTCACCACGCCGACGGTGAGGATCCCGTGTTCGCGCGCGGCGCGGGCGATCACCGGAGCGGCGCCGGTTCCGGTACCGCCGCCCATGCCGGCGGCGATGAACACCATGTTGGAATCCTTGAGCCGTTCGACGATCTCCTCCATGGTCTCCTCGGCGGCGGCGCGCCCGATGTCGGGGCGCGACCCGGCTCCCAGGCCGCGGGTGATGGTGGCACCCATCTGAATGCGGCTGTCGGTGCGCGCCTGGGCCAGCGCCTGGGCGTCGGTGTTGGCGACGACGAAATCCACGCCCTCCAGTTCGGACCGGATCATGTTGTTGACGGCGTTGCCGCCGCCGCCGCCGACGCCGAGGACCGTAATCCGCGGCTTCAAGTCGGGTGTGTCGTTGTTGCTTGGTATGCTCAGGTTGATGGTCATGTCTTCTTCCTCTTCCTCCGGTTTGCAACCAAAACCAATTCCATTCTTGAATGACGTGGGCAGACCCTCCCCGGCGGCCCCGGGCCGTTCGCAGGCGGTGCCTGTGAACGGCCCGTGCACAAATCAAAAGTTTTCACGGAACCATTGGCCGAACCGGTCGAGGCGACCGCTCGGCTCCTCCACGGGGCGGTAGGTCCCAGCGGAACCTTCCGCCCGATTGTTGACGGCGTAGTTCAAGAGCCCGGCGCAGGTGGCGAAGGCCGGGCCGGTAACGGCCTCGGCCAACCCGTCGATGGGCGCCGGCCGGCCCATCCGCACCTGCTTGTCCAGGATCATGCCGGCGAGTTCGCGCGTTCCGGGCAACTGGCTGGCGCCGCCGGCAAGCACCACGCGGCGGCCGGCGATGCTGTCGAAGCCGGCGGTCTCGAGGCGGGCGCGCACCATTTCGAAGATCTCCTCCAGGCGCGGCCGGATGATTCCGACCAGCATGGAACGGGGTACCTGGTTGGGTTCGGACCCGCCGTCTTCGCCGATCAGCGGCACCTTGATGATCTCGCGGTCATCCGACGGCGAGGGCATGGCGCTGCCGTACAGGGTCTTCATGCGCTCGGCGTGGCCGAGCGGCGTCGACAGGCCGCGGGCGATGTCGTTGGTCACATGGCATCCGCCCAGGGGCACGCTGTCGGTGTAGGTCAGTTCGCCGTCGAAGAACACGGCGATGGACGTGGTGCCGCCGCCCATGTCGATATGGGTCACGCCCAGGTGTTTCTCGTCCTCGACCAGGCAGGCGAGGGCCGAGGCGTAGGGCGAGACCACCTTGGTCTCGATGTCCAGGTGACAGCGGGCGACGGAGGTCTCCAGGGTGCGCACGGCGCCGGCGGCGGCGCTGACGATATGCATGTTCACGCCCAGGCGCTGGCCAAACATGCCGCGCGGGTCGCGCACGCCGCGGTTGCCGTCGATGCTGTACCCCACGGGGATGGCGTGGAGGACCACGTGGTCCGGCGGCTGCCGGCGCAGCAGGCTCCCGGGGTCGAGGATGCGGCGCACGTCGGCATCACCGATCTCGTGCCCGGCGATGGAAACCTCATAGGCGATGAGCCGGGATTCCGGAGTCCCGCCCGACACATTCACGATCACCCGGCGGATGTTCTCTCCGGCCATGTGCTCGGCCGCTTCCACGGTCGCCCGGATGGCCGCCTCGACGGCGTCCATGCCGACGATGGCGCCGCAGCGCAGCCCGCCGGACACCTGGTGCCCGATGCCGACCACCCTGAGCGCCCCGTCACCATCGGCGCGGGCGATGAAGCAGCACACCTTCGTGGTGCCCACGTCCAGGGCCGCGATCAGCCCGCTGCGAACCTTCGATTGCGTCGCGCCTTTTTCCATGCTCATCGGCTTTCGTGTCTGCTCCTGTTTTTCTGGCTCAGGTTTCCCGGCCCGGGGCCTTGTCCGAGCCTGCCGGCCGCGGGGATCTGCGAAGGATCAGGCGGCCGGGCAGGCGTAAATCCAGGACCCGGACTTCCGGCGCCAGGACCCGATGGGTGCGTTGGTATTCGGCCAGGCGGGCCCAGGCCGACGCCGCGTTCTCCTCGGGCAGACGCACGTCGATGCCGTTGTGAAAGCGCACGTTCCAGCGCCGTTTGCCGACCCGCACGGCCGCCTTGACCCGGGGCACCAGTTGGGGCTGGGTCTCCAGGACCCGGAGAATCTCGGCGGCGTGGGCGGGGGCGTCCTCGCCGACCACCAGCGGCAGATTGGAGAAGCGCTCCAGGCCGGCCTTGAGAATCACCGCGCCCTGGTCATCGATGAGGGCGAAACGCCCCCGGTTCTGCCACAGGGCGAGCGGCCGGCGCTCGACGATGCGCAGGACAACGGTGTCGGGCAGGATGCGCTCCACCGACGCCGTCGATATCCAGGGCAGCGCCTCCACCCGCTGCCGGGCGGCGTGGAGGTCGAAGGCAAGAATGGGCGCGCCCCGCGTCAATCCGACCGCGGCGAGCAGGTCCGCCTTCGAGGTTTCCCGCCGCCCGATGACCAGCACCTCCTGGACCGTGAAGTCCAGCTTCGCCGATCCGGCGATGAACGTCCGTTCCAGGCGTTCCGCCATGCGCGCCACGAGGCCGCCTTGCCACAGCCACCATCCGCCGCCGGCGCTGGCCAACACGACCAGCGCCGCGGCGGCGGTAAGCGTCGCGCGGCTGCGCCACAGCGGGGTGACCCGGCGCCGGGGCTGGCCGCGCGGGCCGAACCTTGGTGTTTTCGGAATCCTCATGGGTCGCACTCCACGTTTTCCACCATCCAGCTCACCAGCTCCTCGAAGGAAAGGCCCACATGGGCGGCCTGCTCGGGCACCAGCGAGGTATGGGTCATTCCGGGCTGGGTGTTGATTTCGAGCAGGTATACGGTTTCGCCGTCGTAGCGCAGGTCGGCCCTGGACACGCCGCGGCACCCCAGCGCCTCGTGGGCGAGGGCCGAGAGGCGCATGACCTCGTCGTAGACCGCCGGATCGAGGGGCGCCGGGACCAGGTGCGCCGAACCGCCTTCCGAGTACTTGGCGTCGTAGTCGTAAAAATCCCGGTCGGTGGTGATCTCGGTCACGGCCAGCGCCTTGTCGCCCATCACGGCCACGGTCAGTTCCTTGCCGGGGACGAAGCGTTCGACCATCACCTCTTCGCCGAACGGCCAGTTCGCATCGGTGAACAGGGGGGTGTTGTCGCCCTCGAGGACGATGGTGACACCGACGCTGGAGCCCTCGTTCAACGGCTTGACCACATAGGGCCGCGCCATGACGTCGCCCCGGACCGCTTCGTCCCGGCGGACGACCTCGTGCTCGGCCACGGGGATGCCGGCGGCGGCGAACAGGCGCTTGGCCATGGGCTTGTCCATGGCCAGGGCGGAGGCCAGCAGCCCGGAATGGGTATAGGGAATGTCCAGGATGTTGAGCAGGCCCTGCACGCAGCCGTCCTCGCCATAGCGTCCGTGCAGGGCGTTGAACACGGCGTCGGGGCGCGGATACAGGCGCGTCATAAGCGACCCCATGTCGCGCTGCACGTCGATGGGGGTGACCCGGTAACCGGTCTTCTTCAGGGCCTTGGCGACGGCGGCGCCGCTGACCAGGGAGACCTCGCGCTCGGCGGACCAGCCGCCCATGAGAACCGCCACGTGCCGGCTCATGACGCGCCCTCCCCCGCCACTTCCCGGGCGGCCGGCCCGGCGGTAACGCCGACGCGGCGGATTTCCCACTCCAGCCTGACACCGGTGGCCTCGAGGACCCGGCGCCGCACCTCCTCGCCCAGCCCTTCCAGGTCGGCGGCGGTGGCACTGCCGGTGTTGATGAGGAAATTGCAGTGTTTCTCGGAAACCATGGCGCCGCCGCGGCGCAGGCCCCGGCACCCGGCCCCGGCGATGAGCTCCCACGCCTTCTTGCCGGGCGGGTTGGTAAACGTGCTGCCGCCCGTGGACTCGCGCAGGGGCTGGGTGTCCTGGCGCGCGGCCTGGATTTCGTCCATGCGGCGCGCGATCCCGGCCTTGTCCCCGGGCCGGCCGCGCACGGTGACGGAGACGAAGATCCAGTCCCCGGGCACGGCGCACCGGCGGTAGGCGAAACCGAGCTCGCCGGGGCTCAGGTCGTGGACGCCGCCGGCGGCGTCCAGGGCCCGGGCGACCACGGTCACATCCTTCATCTCCACGCCGTAGGCGCCGGCGTTCATGCGCAGCGCGCCGCCGATGGTGCCCGGGATGCCGCACAGGAATTCCAGTCCGGCGATGCCGGCCTCGCGGGCCACCCGGGCCACGTTGAGGCCCATGGCGGCGGTCCCGGCGCCGACGTCCGTCCCGTCGGCGTCGATGGCCGCGAACTCCCGGCCCAGACGCACGACGACGCCGGGCACGCCGCCGTCGCGCACGAGAAGGTTGGAGCCGACCCCGATGACGGTGACCGGAACGTCCGCCGGCTTGGCGGCCAGGAAGGCGGCCATATCCTCGGCGTCGGCGGGGCGGAACCGGACCTCGGCGGGGCCGCCGACGCGGAAGCGGGTGAGCCGCGCCAGGGGCGCGTCCTCGGTGTAG
>JACZWD010000193.1 GCA_022572335.1 Pseudomonadota bacterium | reverse complement strand
TCGTAGGGTCGTCAACTTCGTAATCATCCGCGAACGGGGAGGCCCCGTCGCCAGCGCCAGAACTTCCAAACAGGTTACCTACGACCGGGTGCCCACCGTAATTCGTCTTGGTCGTATCGAGGTCTAAGTACATGGCCATCCGGGCGGAAGGGAAGACGCCGATGGCGACCTGTCGGCGGACGCGCCATGTCATAGCTTTTGGTGCAATTTCGGCGATTTGGGTCAGGTATTCCTCCGATGTCTGTTTCTCCGCGAAATTGGGTAGGTCCAGCCCGTAATCGAGGCGTAGCTTCTCCTTCAGGACCGTGTTGGTTTCCGGTGGCTCCCCCAACCCTTTTACCCAGAATTCCAGCCCTTCCGATGTTTTCTTTTTGTCGATGGTCACGGGGAGGAGGATCAATGGGGCTAGGGATGTTTTCGACGAATTTCTGTCAATGTATTCGAGGAACGCGAACGCCGCGCTGAGCACGTTGATGCCCGTTTCCTGGATCCAAGTCCGACGTTTCGTAATCAAAGCGTTGAGACGGCGTTCAAGCATGTCGGGAAGCAAAAGGGTCTGGATATCCTTATCCATATGCCGCCCATCTTCGTGCTTATCAGCAGCTTCGGGCAGGTCGTAGGAAGGATCTATATGGTTGTTCCGGGCGTGCTGTGCGAGGGACAGGTCTCCCTTTGTCTGCCGCGGCGGCATCCCGAGGAGTTCCCTGATGCGATCCTTTAGTTCCCGCTCGGCCTTTAGGTATCTTTCCGCGGAGTCTTCGCGGTCCTGGTCGATCTGGTCGAGGGTCTCCAGGTATTCCTCTTCCGTCAGACGCGCATCGGAGATGTTATTCTGAAACCCCCGCGTTTGCTCGTCCTTTGGGTCGTCCTCTAGCTTGGGTAGGGGGAGGAACCGCATCCTATCCTCAGACAGGAACTCGAAAATTACATCGGGCAGTTCGTCCACGACACGGATGTGAGAATGGGAACGATCGGAAAAACGCGTTGATACCAGAGGGTTCCGGCGGCTCAAATCGAGCAGCTTCGGTCTGAGGTTCTCAATTCGACTGTTGACGAGTTCTTCAAGATCCGTCATTTCCAGCCCCCTGGGGTCGCTTCGATATTAATCCTATTCATCCAAAAGAGAACATCCAATCGCAAATGCGATGTTGCGTTTCACCGGGTTCAGGATGGGCTATTTGTTGTGTCTTGATTGTCCTTAGCCGTTTTCCGACATAACCATACGCTCTAACTTCCGACTATAAATCATCGTCCTTTGAGCGATTTATGTCCGCACAAGGTCCAAACCCGCTAGTTCCCCGAGTTCGTCACGGTTCACCGGTGTGGACCCGTGAGCGGACATCGCCACTGGCAACACCCGTCAATGAGCCCATGACCTAAGGGCCGGGCCGCGCACATCGGCGAGTCATCGACGGACATCGGCCGCGCCGGGGCGCCCGGCGCGACGGGTTGGGCGCCGATAAAACAAGCTGGCATATAATAAGCCGCCTTAGTATAATCGGCCCATGCCCGCGGAGGACCTGAACCGTACCCTGGGGTTCCTGCTCCACGACGCCTCGCGCCTGATGCGCAAGCGGTTCGACCGGCGCGCCCGCACCCTGGGGCTGACCCGTGCCCAGTGGCGCGTCCTCTCTCAGCTCCGGCGGCGCGAAGGGATCAACCAGTCGGCCCTGGCCGACATCCTGGAGGTCGAGAACATCACCATGGGCCGGCATATCGACCGGCTGGAGGACGCCGGCTGGGTCGAGCGCCGCCCGGACCCGGAGGACCGCCGGGCCTGGCGCCTGTACCTGGCCGGAAAGGTCCAGCCGATCCTGGACGGCATGCGGGTCCTGTCCAACGAGACGCGGGAAGAGGCGTTGGCCGGCCTTTCGGCGGACCAGCGCGACATCCTCATCGACGGGCTGGTCACCATCAAGGACAACCTCTTGCGCCAGGAGGCGGCCGAGTCCGAAGACGACGAGGCGGCCACCGGGACCAAGGGATGAGATGAGCGACACGGACAAAAGCGCTCCGCCGAGGCTGCGCCGGCTGGGAGTCGGACGGGCGCTGGGGCTGACCCTGCTGTCGGTGGCGGGGCCGGCGGCCCTCGCCGCGGCGGGCGCCTATTACTACGTGACCGGGGGCCGGTACGCCTCCACGGAGAACGCCTACGTCAAGTCCGAAATGATCGCCATAAGCCCCGACGTTTCGGCGCGGGTCGTGCACGTGGCCGTGGGCGAGAACGACCGCCTCGACGCCGGCCAGCTTCTGTTCCGCCTCGACGGGGAGCCGTTCCGCATCGCCCTCGCCAGCGCCGAGGCGCGCCGGGACGCCGTGCGCCAGGACATCGAGGCGCTGCGCGCCTCGCACCGGCAGAAAAAGGCCGAATACAGGCTTGCTGAAAGCGACGTCGAATACTTCCGGCGCCAGTTCGGGCGGCAAAAGCAGTTGATTGCCAAGGGCATCGTGTCCCAGTCGAAATTCGACGAGGCCCGGCGCTACCTGATGACGGCGCGCGAGCGCCTGGTCGCCATTCAACAGGACATCGCGCGCATCCTGGCGCAACTGGACGGCTCTCCCGATCTGCCCGTGGACGATCATCCGCGGGTTCGCGAGGCGATGGCGGCGCGCGACCAGGCGGCCCTTGATCTGCGCCGCGTCCGGGTGTTTGCCCCGGCCGCCGGAATGGTCACCAACTTCGACCTTCAGCCCGGCGAATACGTGAAGGCCGGCGAACCGGTGTTCAGCATCGTGCGCACCGGCTACGTGTGGATCCGGGCCAACTTCAAGGAGACGGACCTGACCCACGTGCGCGTCGGCCAGGAGGCCGTGGTCCGCTTCGACGCCTATCCCGACCGGGTGCGGCGGGCCGTCGTCGCCAGCATCAGCCCGGCGACCGGCGCCGAGTTCGCCCTGCTGCCGCCGCAGAACGCCCTGGGCAACTGGGTCAAGGTGGTGCAGAGGCTGCCCGTGCGCCTGGAGTTCACGGGGGCCGCGGCCGACCCGCCGTTGCGCGCCGGCATGAGCGTCATCGTCGATATCGACACCGGCTACGAGCGCCCCCTGCCCGGCTTCGTCGCCACGGCTCTCGCCTGGATCAAGGGCGGCCCATGACGCCGCCCGCGGGCGACGCCCCGGTGGCGCGCCGGGGTCTGATCACCGTTGCCGTCGTGCTCGGGCCGCTGATGCAGGTCCTGGATTCGTCGATCATGAGCGTGTCGCTGCACCACATGCAGGGCACGCTCTCCGCCGCCCAGGACCAGATTTCCTGGGTGCTCACCTCCTATCTCATCGCCGTCGCCATCATGACGCCGCTTTCCGGCGTGCTCAGCGGCCTGATCGGGCGCCGGCGGCTGTTCCTGATCGCCATCGCCGGGTTCACCACCGCCTCGATGTTCTCCGGCCTGTCCGATTCCCTCACCGAGCTCCTGATCCTGCGCTTTGTCCAGGGGTTCTTCGGCGCCGCCCTGGTTCCCCTGTCCCAGTCCATGCTTTTCGACGTCTACCCGCGCGAGGAGTACGGCATGGCCATGGCGTGGTGGGGCGTGGGCATCATGTTCGGGCCGGTATTGGGCCCGACGCTGGGCGGCTACATCGTGGAATACTACAGCTGGCGCTGGGTCTTCTTCCTCAACCTGCCCATCGGACTGCTCGCCTTCGCCATGACCTGGGTGTTGATCCCGAAGACCCGGGGACGACGGGACCGTCCCTTCGGCTATACGGGCTACATCATGCTCGCCCTCGGCCTGGTGGCGCTGCAGCTGATGATGGACAGGGGCCAGCGCCTGGACTGGTTTTCCACCCCCGAAATCGTCATCGCGGCCGGGTTGGCGGCGCTGGGGTTTTACCTGTTCGCCATCAACACCTGGACCTCGCGCCGGCCGTTCATCGATCCCGCGGTCCTGAAGGACCTCAACTTCGCCGTCGGGCTGGTCCTCAAGGCCCTTTTCGGCGTCATGCTGCTGGGCATGCTGGCGCTGGTGCCTCCGTTCCTGCAGAACCTGGCCGGGTACCCGGTGATCACCACGGGGCTGGTGATGGCGCCGCGCGGGCTCGCCACCATGGTCGCGGCGATCATCGCCGGGCGGCTGGTCCGGCACGTGGATCCGCGCCGCCTGATCGCCTTCGGCATGGTCGTGGCGGCGCTCACCATGTGGCACATGTCCACCTTCACGCCGAGCGTCACCCCGGCCCACATCTTCATCGTCAACGCCATCCAGGGTATCGGCTTCGGGTTCTTCTTCGTCCCCCTGACCACCGCCAGTTTCTCGACCCTCGCGCCCGTCCACCGGGACGTCGGCACCAGCCTGTACGCGCTCAGCGGCAACATCGGCAAGAGCATCGGCGTTTCCGTGCTCGTCGCCTACCTGGCCCGCAACTCCCAGGCCAACCATTCCGTCCTGGTCGAGTACGCGACGCCTTTCAACAAGGCCCTCGCCCACGTGCCCCTGCCCGAGGCCTGGAGCCTGACCGATCCGGCCGGCCTCGCCGCCCTCAACATGGAGATCGCCAGACAGGCCGAGCTCATCGCCTACATCAACGATTTCCGGCTGCTGAGCGTGGTCGTCCTGGTCTGCGTGCCCCTGGCATTCCTCATGCGCAACCCCTTGCGCCGGGTGCGCGAGCAGGCTCCGGTCCAGGGACAGGAGGCGACGTGAGCCGCCGCCACCCCGGCGTTGCCTGACGCCGCCGCCGGCTGTTATACCAAGGGACGCTGATCATGACCCGACGAGACGGCTTACCAAGGTTTTCGGCCCTAAGCGTGCGCTGTGGCGATGCGGGGCATCGCGAAGCGTGCGCGACGCCGTCCGAAAGCCTTGGTAAGCCGCCGTTGCGGTCGCGTATGCGGCCCGTCGG
>JACZWD010000192.1 GCA_022572335.1 Pseudomonadota bacterium | reverse complement strand
GGGGAACGGGCACCCCGGCGCGCCGCCCGGGCCACCGTCGAGCCCCGCGCCGGGGCGCCGACCCCCCGGACCCGCCAGTTGGCCGGCCTGGTGCGCCGCGTCGTCCCCCGCTCCCGGGACGGCATCGATCCCGCCACCCGCACCTTCCAGGCCCTGCGCATTTACGTCAACGACGAACTCGGCGAGCTCGACCGGGGCCTGTCGGCGGCGGAAACCCTGCTCGGCCCCGGGGGCCGTCTGGCCGTGGTCTCCTTCCATTCCCTGGAGGACAGGACGGTCAAGGATTTCCTGAGGATGCGCAGCGGCACCGCGCCGCGGCCTTCGCGCCACGTCCCCGGCCCCGCGGAGGCGCCGCCGCCGCCCAGTTTCCGCCTCCTCGGCCGCGGGGTCGCCAAGCCCTCGGCGGAAGAGGTCGCCGCCAATCCGCGCGCCCGCTCGGCGCGCCTCAGGGCCGCCGAACGTACCGCCGAGCCGCCGTGGACCGGCGCCATGAGGGGAGGCGCGGCATGATGCGACGGACCACGGTGCTGTTCGTCTTCCTGGCCGCGGCGTTGAGCCTGGCCCTGTTCTCGCTCAAGTACCAGGTGCAGGATCTGGAGGACGAGTTCGCCGGCCTCAACCGCTCCATCCTGGCCGAGCGGCGGGCCATGCACGTGCTCGAGGCGGAATGGAGCTATCTCAACGATCCCGTCCGCCTGGGCGCCTTGGCCGCGCGGCACCTGGGGCTGCGCCCCGTGGAATCGGAGCAGTTGGGCACCCTCGCCACCCTGTCGGTGTTCCCGTCCGGCCGCGAAGGCGCCCCGAGGACCAACGTGGCGGACCGGAACACGCTGCCGCTGCTCACACCATTGGCCGGCGGAAGGGTAATCCGGTGACCGGGGGCGAGATGTCCCGTTCCATCCACGCGGCCGCCTGGCAGCGGCACCGGGTCCACCTTGAGGGCACCCGCAAGCAGGCCCTGGAAACGGGGCGCAACCGCCTTTTGGTCACCGGCGTCGTCTTCGCGCTGGCCTTTCTTGCCATCGCCGGGCGCCTGGTCGACCTGACCTTGCTGGGGAGGGGCGCCGAGTCCCGCCTGGCGGCCGTGGCCCCGGCCCGCGCCGCGACCAGCGGGCGCGCCGACATCACCGACCGCAACGGCGTCATCCTGGCGACCAGCCTGCCCACCGTTTCGCTCTACGCCGACCCCACCGAAGTGCTGGACGCGGAAGAGGCCGCCGACAAGCTGGTGGGCGTCCTGCCCGGCCTCGACCGGTCCGAGGTGCTGGCCAAGCTGACGTCCCGGGGGCGCTTCGTCTGGCTGCGCCGCATCCTGACCCCGACGCAGCACTACGCGGTCAACCGCCTCGGCATCCCCGGCCTCGCTTTCCAGCGCGGTGAACACCGGGTCTATCCCCACGGGCGGACGGCGGCGCATCTGCTTGGCTTCACCGACGTGGACGGCCGCGGCATCGCCGGCCTGGAACGGCGTTTCGACGAAACCCTGCGCCGCGGCAGACCCTTGCGGCTGTCGGTCGACCTTCGCCTGCAGGCGATGCTGCGCGAGGAACTCTCCGCCGCCGTTGTCGGGTCCAAGGCGTTGGGCGCCGCCGGGCTGGTGCTCGACGTGAAGACCGGCGAGATCCTGGCCCTCGCCTCCCTGCCCGACTTCGACCCCAACCGGCCCGCCACCGCCGGCGGCGGGGCTGGTTTCAACCGGGTGACCAAGGGCGTCTACGAGATGGGCTCCACCTTCAAGCTGTTCACCACGGCCATGGCCCTGGACAGCGGCACGGTGACCCTCAGCGACGGGTATGACGCCAGCAAGCCCATCCGCGTCGCCCGCTTCACCATCACCGACTTCCACGGCCGCAACCGGTGGCTGTCGGTGCCGGAAATCCTGGTCTATTCGTCCAATATCGGGGCCGCCAAGATGGCCCTGGACGTGGGCGCCCGGGTCCAGCGGTCCTATCTCGGCAACTTCGGGCTGCTCAGCCGTTCGGCCATCGAACTGCCCGAGGTGGCGGCGCCGCTGACGCCCGCGCGGTGGCGCGACATCAACACCATGACCATCGGATACGGCCACGGCATCGCCGTCACCCCGCTGCAGATGGCGGAGGCCGTGGCCACCGTGGTCAACGGCGGCATCGCCCGTCCGACGACCCTGCTGCGCCGGCCCGACGGCGTCCAGCCGGGAGGCAGGCGGGTGTTGTCCGTGGCCACGTCGCGGCAGATGCGCGCGCTGATGCGCCTGGTCGTGCTCCGCGGCACCGGCAGGAGGGCGCAGGCGCCGGGCTACAGGGTCGGCGGCAAGACGGGAACCGCCGACAAACTGGAGGGCGGCAGATACCGCCGCGACGCCTCGATTTCCTCCTTCGTCGGCGCCTTCCCCATGAATGCGCCCCGCTATGTGGTGCTGGTCCTGCTCGACGAGCCCAAGGGCACCGACGGCAAGGCCGCCACCGGGGGCCGGGTCGCCGCGCCGGTGGTGGCCCGGATGGTGCGGCGCATGGCGCCCCTTGTGGGCTTCGCCCCGGTCCCCGGGGAAGAGACGTCGAAAGGCCCGCACCCGCTGCTCGCTTCCCTCAACCCCCCGCCGGCGAAGGTCCGGGAGCAATCCCTTGCGGCTCATTGATCTTGTCGAAGGAGACCAATCCCAGGTGGCGCAAAGAGCGATAAGCACGGATACGGACATCGTCGGTCTGACCTGTGACTCGCGCCTGGTCGAGCCCGGATTCCTCTTTGCCGCGCTGGCCGGCGCCCGCGCCGACGGCCGGGCCTTCATCCCCGAGGCGATGGCGCGCGGCGCGGCGGCCGTGCTGGCGCCGCCCGGCACCCGCATCGAAACCCGGGAGCCCCCGGTTTCCCTGCTCATCGACGACAATCCGCGCCGCCGTTTCGCCCTCATGGCGGCGCGATTTTTCGCTTCCCAGCCGCCCACGGTGGCCGCGGTAACCGGGACCAACGGCAAGACCTCGGTGGTGTCCTTCCTGCGCCAGGTGTGGACGCGGCTGGGCCGCCAGGCCGCCGGCCTGGGCACCCTCGGCATCGCCGCACCCGGGGGGACACGGGGGGTGTCCCCCCGGCAACGATATGCGGGGGACGCCCCCGCGGCCCCCGGGGGGACACGGGGGGTGTCCCCCCGGCAACGATATGCGGGGGACGCCCCCGCGGCCCCCGGGTTGGAGATCCCCGGCAGCCTGACCACCCCCGACCCGGTGGAGCTGCACCGCATTCTCGCCGACCTGGCCGGGCGGGGCGTCGAGTGCCTGGCCATGGAAGCCTCCAGCCACGGCCTCGCCCAGCACCGCCTGGACGGGGTGCGCGTGGCGGCCGGCGCGTTCACCAATTTGTCCCGGGACCACCTGGATTACCACGGCTCCATGGAATCGTACCTGGAGGCGAAGACGCGGCTGTTCTCCGACATCATGGGCGCCGGCGGCGTGGCGGTGGTGAACGCGGACGCACCGCACGGCGAGGCCGTTCGGGCCGTCTGCGCGGCCAGGGGACAGCGCATCATCACCTACGGTGCCCGGGGCGAAGACATCCGCCTGGACGACGCCGCGCCGCTGCCCGAAGGACAGCGGTTGGACCTTACCGTCATGGGCCGGGCCCATACCATCACCCTGCCCCTGGTCGGCGCCTTCCAGGCCGAAAACGCGCTTTGCGCCCTCGGCCTGGCGCTCGCCTGCGGCGAAGACCAGACCCGCGCCGTGGCCGCCCTGGAGAGCCTGGACGGGGTGCCGGGACGGGTCCAGAGAATCGCCGGCCACCCCGGCGGCGCCGCCGTTTTCGTCGACTACGCCCACACGCCGGACGCCCTCGCCAGCGTGCTCGGGGCCCTGCGTCCCCACGCCCGGGGACGCCTCTTCGTGGTGTTCGGGTGCGGCGGCGACCGCGACCCCGGCAAGCGGCCGCAGATGGGGCGCACGGCATGCGCCCTCGCCGACGTGGTCATCGTCACCGACGACAACCCGCGCCGCGAGGACGCGGCGCGCATCCGCCGCCAGATCCTGGCCGCCTGCGAGGGCGCGCGCGACATCGCGGACCGGCGCCAGGCCATCGCCGCCGCGGTCGCCGAGTTGCGGCCCGGCGACCTGTTGGTGGTTGCCGGCAAGGGACACGAGCAGGGCCAGATCGTCGGCGACGAGGTGCGGCCGTTCGACGACGCCGAAGTCCTCGGCGCCGCCATCGGGGAGCTGGGACGATGACCGGCGGAGACAAAGACCGGGACATCCTGTGGACGTCGGCGAAAGCGGCGGAAGCGACCGGCGGCCGCGGCGGCGCCACCTGGGAAGCCACCGGCGTCTCCATCGACACCCGTACGCTTAGGCCCGGCGACCTGTTCGTCGCCATCAAGGGACCCCGGTTCGACGGGCACGACTTTCTCGCCGAGGCGCGGGGCGCCGCCGCCGCCGTCGTCGAACGGGCGCCGCCGAAAGGGGCCGCGGAAATGCCGCTGCTTGTCGTCGACGACACCCTGGCGGCGCTCGAGGACCTGGGGGCGGCGGCCCGCGCGCGCACCGACGGGCGCATCATCGCGGTGACCGGGAGCGTCGGCAAGACAGGGGTCAAGGAGGCGCTGAAAACGGTGCTCGGCCGCCAGGCGCCGACGAGCGCCAGCAAGGGAAGCCTCAACAACAAATGGGGCCTGCCGCTGAGCCTCGCCCGCATGCCGCCGGACACCGCCTTCGGCGTTTTCGAGATGGGGATGAACCACCCCGGAGAGATCGAACCCCTGTCCCGGCTGGTGCGTCCCCATGTGGCCGTGATCACGAACGTGGAGGCCGTGCACAGCGCCTTTTTCGACACCGTCGAGCAGATCGCCGACGCCACGGCCGAGGTGTGCGCCGGCATGGAG
>JACZWD010000019.1 GCA_022572335.1 Pseudomonadota bacterium | reverse complement strand
TCGACTTCCTGGAGATCGAGGCGATCCGCAAGACCCCCGTCGGCCGCCTGCCCTATGGCCTGCAAAAGCGCGTCGAGCTGGGCCGCGCGCTGGCCGCCGAGCCCGATCTCCTGCTCCTCGACGAGCCCATGGCCGGCATGAACGTGGAAGAGAAGGAGGACATGTGCCGGTTCATCCTCGACGTCAACGACGAGTTCGGCACCACCATCGCCCTGATCGAACACGACATGGCCGTGGTGATGGACATCTGCGACCGGGTCGTCGTGCTCGACTACGGGCGCAAGATCGCCGACGGCTCGCCCGACGCGGTGCGGGCCGACCAGGACGTCATCGACGCCTATCTCGGGGTGAGCCATGGCTGACGCCGTCATGGTGACGGACTGGAAGGCCCTGGAACGGAATCCGCCATGGACCTTGTGAACGTCCTGTTCATCGCGCCGTTCCTGGACATGGCCGATGCGCCGGTCTTCCTCGCCGAGGTGGTCATCAGCGGCGTGCTGACCGGGGTCATGTATTCCCTGGTGGCGCTGGGCTTCGTGCTCATCTTCAAGGCTTCGGGGGTGTTCAATTTCGCCCAAGGGGCCATGGTGCTGTTCGCGGCGCTGACCCTTGTCGGCCTGATGGAGCGCGGCGTGCCGGTGTGGCTGGCGCTCATCGGCACGGCGGCGGTGATGGTGGCGCTGGCGTTCGTCATCGAACGGGTCATGCTGCGGCCCCTGATCAACCAGGAGGGCATCATCCTGTTCATGGCCACCATCGGTCTGGACTTCCTGCTCCAGGGGGTCGGCCAGATCGCCTGGGGCAGCAACGTCAAGGTGCTGAACATAGGGATTCCGAACAAATCCTTCGAGGTCGGGGGCATCCTGCTGAACGAGTTCGACCTGTTCGCCGCCCTGATCGCCGCCGTCCTGGTCGGCGTCCTGGCGGTGTTTTTCCAGAAGACCGCCATCGGGCGGGCCCTCAGGGCGGTGGCCGACGACCATCAGGCGGCGCTTGCCGTCGGCATCCCGTTGAAGACCATCTGGGTCATCGTGTGGTCGGTGGCGGGCATCGTCGCCCTGGTCGCCGGCATCATGTGGGGGGCCAAGAGCGGCGTCCAGTTCTCGCTGTCGCTGATCGCGCTCAAGTCCCTGCCGGTATTGATCCTGGGCGGCTTCACCTCGATCCCGGGGGCCATCATCGGCGGCCTGATCATCGGAGTCGGCGAGAAGATCGCGGAGATCTACTGGGGGCCGGCGTTCGGCGGCGCCATCGAGGGCTGGTTCGCCTACATGCTGGCCCTGGTGTTCCTGTTGTTCCGCCCCCAGGGGCTGTTCGGCGAACGGATCATCGAAAGGGTGTGAGGGCATGCTGTACCGCGAAGCCGGCCAGTTCAAGACCAGCTACGCCAAGGACCAGGCGGTCTTTCCCATCATCCAGGACCGCTGGTTCATCGCCCTGATCCTCGTCGTGGCCTATGGCGTGGTGCCGTTCGTCGCCAACGAGTACTGGCTGCAGGCGGTGCTGATCCCGTTCCTCATCTTCGCCCTGGCGGCCATCGGGCTCAACCTGCTCACCGGCTACGCCGGGCAGCTCAGCCTGGGGACCGGGGCGTTCATGGCCGTCGGCGCCTATGCCACGTACAAGATCACCACCGCCTTTCCCGAGATCAACATCCTGGTGGTCTTCGTGATGTCGGGCTTCGTCGCGGCCGGGGTCGGCGTCGTCTTCGGCATCCCCAGCCTGCGCATCAAGGGCTTCTATCTGGCCGTGGCGACGCTGGCGGCGCAGTTCTTCATCCTGTGGCTGTTCAACAAGGTGGGCTGGTTCTACAACGACAACCCGTCGGGAACGATCACGGCGCCGCCGCGCACGTTTCTCGGCATCATGGTCGCGGGGCCCGAGGCGACGGCGGAGGTCCGCTATTTGATTTCCCTCACCTTCCTCGTCATCTTCGCGCTGCTGGCCAAGAACCTGGTGCGCGGGCGCATCGGGCGGTCGTGGATGGCCATCCGCGACATGGACGTGGCCGCCGAGATCATCGGCATCCGTCCGCTCCAGACCAAGCTTCTGGCGTTCGCCATCAGCTCGTTCTACTGCGGCGTGGCCGGCGCCATGTTCGTGTTCCTGTGGCTGGGCAGCGCCGAGACCGAGGCCTTCGACATCTTCGTCTCGTTCCAGGTGCTGTTCATGGTCATCATCGGCGGCCTGGGCTCGATCCTGGGCTCCATCCTGGGGGCGGCGTTCATCACCCTGGTGCCCATTTTCCTGACCAACGCGCCGGCGCTGGTCAACCTGCCCATGCCCACCGACCTTGGCAAGCACATCGAGGAGATCATCTTCGGCGGCATGATCATCTTCTTCCTGATCGTGGAACCGAACGGCTTCGCCCGGCTGTGGCAGATCGCCAAGGAGAAGCTGAGACGCTGGCCGTTCCCCTACTGAGGGGTTTTCGAAAGCGCGTTGGCCGATGACAGGGCCGCGTGTTACAGTCACCAACCTCAAGAAGCCAACCAATGGACGTTTCATCAAAGGGAGGAAAGCGATGAAGTTCCGACATTTGTTATTGGCCACCCTCGCCGTCGCCGTCGGTGTGACCGGCGTTTTCGCGGCCAAGGTGGCGGCGGCCGCCGAGCAGTTCATTCCCATGCTCGTCTACCGCACCGGACCGTACGCGCCGAGCGGCATCCCGGTGGCCAACGGGTTCCGCGATTATTACACCCTGGTCAACAAGCGCGATGGCGGCATCAACGGCGTCAAGGTCACCTTCGAGGAGTGCGAGACCAAGTACAACACCAAGCTGGGCGTCGAGTGCTACGAGAAGCTGAAGAACAAGGGCTCGACCGGGGCCTCCCTGGTCAACCCGTTCAGCACCGGCATCACGTATCAGCTTATCCCCAAGGCGCCGGTGGACAAGATTCCGATCCTGTCCATGGGCTACGGGCGCACCGCGGCCGCCGACGGCCGCGTCTTCAAGTGGATCTTCAACTTCCCGACCACGTACTGGAGCCAGGCCTCGGCCTTCATCAAGTACGTGAGCCGGAAGGAAGGCGGGTGGGACAAACTCGAAGGCGTCAAGATCGCCCACGTCTACCACAACAGCGCCTACGGCAAGGAGGCCAACCCGACCCTCAAGGTCCTGGCCAAGAAGTACGGCTTCAAGCTGACCCTGCTGGCCGTCGACCACCCGGGTCAGGAACAGAAGGCGACGTGGCTGCAGATCCGCCGGCTCAAGCCCAAATGGATCTTCATGTCCGGTTGGGGCGTCATGAACTCGGTGGCCATCAAGGAGGCCGCGGCGATCAATTACCCGATGGACCACTTCGTCGGTAACTGGTGGTCGGGGACCGACGCCGACGTGATTCCGGCCGGCGACGGGGCCATCGGCTACACGTCGACCGCCTTCCATGATGCCGGCATCGGCTTCAAGGTGCATGATGACATCATCAAGTACATCTACGGCGGCGATCTGGCCAAAGCCAAGGAGAACAACATCGGCGAGGTGCTGTATAACCGTACCCTGGTCAACGCCATGTTCGGCATCGAGGCCATCCGCACCGCCATGGGCAAGTTCGGCAACAAGCCCATGACCGGCGAGCAGGTGCGCTGGGGTCTGGAGAACCTGGACATCACCGAGGCGCGCCTGAAAGAGCTCGGCATGGAAGGCTTCACCAAGCCGATCAAGGTGTCGTGCGCCGACCACGAAACCATGGGGCCGCTGCGCATCCAGCAGTGGGACGGCAAGAAGTGGTCGTTCATCAGCGACTGGATCAAGCCCATGCGCGAAGTGGTGCGGCCGATGATCGAAAAGGCCGCGGCCGCTTACGCCAAGGAGCAGAACATCACGCCGCGTGCCTGCTGAACGGCGCCGCCCGGTCGAACGGACGGAAAGACGCTGACGTGACAGGCAACGGAGCGCCCCTTCTTATCGTCAACAACATCGAGGTGATCTACGATCACGTCATCCTGGTGTTGAAGGGGGTATCGCTGGAGGTTCCCGAGGGGGGCATCGTCGCCCTCCTCGGGGCCAACGGCGCCGGCAAGACGACCACCCTGAAAGCCATTTCCAACCTGCTGGGCGCCGAGCGCGGCGACGTCACCAAGGGCTCCATCGAGTACATGGGCGAACGGGTGGACAGCCTGACGCCCTCGGAGCTGGTGAAGCGCGGGGTCGTGCAGGTGATGGAAGGCCGCCGGTGCTTCGAGCACCTGACCGTGGAGGAGAACCTGCTCACCGGCGCCTACCTGCGCAAGGACGGCAAGGCCGCCGTCAAGCGGGACGTGGAGATGGTCTATCATTATTTCCCGCGCTTGAAGGAGCGGCGCGACGCCCAGGCCGGCTACACCTCGGGCGGCGAGCAGCAGATGACGGCCCTTGGCCGCGCCCTCATGGCGAAACCGAAGATGATCCTGCTCGACGAGCCCTCCATGGGACTGGCGCCGCAGCTGGTCGAGGAGATCTTCGACATCGTCAAGGACTTGAACGAGAAAGAGAAGGTGAGCTTTCTGCTCGCCGAGCAGAACACCAACATGGCGCTGCGCTACGCCAGGTACGGCTACGTGCTCGAGAACGGCCGCGTGGTGATGGATGGGGCCGCCGCCACCCTCCGCGAAAACGAGGACATCAAGGAGTTCTATCTGGGCCTGGACAGGGGAGGCCGCAAGAGCTACCGCAACGTCAAGCACTACCGGCGCCGCAAGCGGTGGCTGGTGTAACGGTTCGAGGCGTATGAGCACGCCGATCTGAACGGGCGTCCGACGGCCATGGCGCGAGACACCGACTACTACGACGAGCTGGAAACCCGCGATCCGGCGGAGCGCGAGGCGGCGCTGTTCGCGGCGCTCCCCGCCCAGATCGGGAATGCCAAGGCGCGGGCCCCCGGTTTCGCCAGGATTCTCGCCGATGTGTCCCCCGCCGACGTCACCGGCCCGGCGGCCCTGGCGCGGCTGCCCGTCACCCGCAAGTCGGAGCTCCCCGGCCTGCAGAAGAAGGAGCCGCCCTTTGGCGGGCTGGCGACGGTGGCGCCCGGCGCGCTGGGGCGCATCTTCTCTTCGCCGGGGCCGATCTATGATCCCGAGGGCAAAGGGCCCGACTACTGGCGCACGGCACGGGCGCTCTACGCGGCGGGGTTCCGCAAGGGCGACCTGGTCCACAACTGCTTCTCCTACCACCTGACCCCGGCCGGCTCGATGCTGGAGGCGGGGGCGCACGCCATCGGCTGCGCCGTGATCCCCGGCGGGACCGGGCAGACCGAGCACCAGGCGCGCACCATCGCCGATCTGCGCCCCCAGGCGTACACGGGGACGCCCTCGTTCCTCGGGATCATCCTGGAAAAGGCCCGCGAGCTGGGCCTGGATTGTTCGAGCCTGACCAAGGCCCTTGTCAGCGGCGAGGCGTTGCCGCCGCATTTGCGCGCCGGGATCGAGGACTTCGGCGTCGGCGTCCAGCAGTGTTACGCCTCCGCCGACCTCGGCCTCATCGCGTATGAATCGGCGGCCAGGGACGGCATGATCGTGGACGAGGGGATCATCGTCGAGATCGTCCGCCCCGGCACCGGCGACCCGGTTTCCGAAGGCGAGGCGGGCGAAGTGGTGGTCACCACGTTTTGCCGGGAATACCCCCTGATCCGCTTCGCCACCGGGGATCTGTCGGCGGTGCTGGCCGGGCTCAGCCCCTGCGGGCGCACCAACGTGCGGCTCAAGGGCTGGATGGGCCGGGCCGACCAGGCGACCAAGGTGAAGGGCATGTTCGTCCACCCCTCGCAGGTGGCCGAGGTCCTGAAGCGCCACCCGGAGATCGGCAAAGGCCGCCTCGTCGTCGACCAGGAAGACGGCAGGGACGTCATGACCCTGCACTGCGAGGTCGACGGCGGCGACGATGCCCTTGCCGCCGCCATTGCCGCCACCGTGCAGGCGGTGTGCAAGCTGAAGGGCCGGGTAACGCTTGCCGCGCCGGGCTCACTGCCCAACGACGGCAAGGTGATCGAGGACGCGCGCGGTCCCGCCTAGTGGCCTGTACCGGCTAGATCGTACCCATACGACGGCGTTGCGAGGTTTGCGGACGGCGTCGCGCACGCTTCGCGATGCCCCGCATCGCCACGGCGCACGCTTAGGGCCGAAAACCTTGGTAAGCCGGGTCGTCGGGTCATGATCAGCGCTCCTTGGTATGGCTTCCGAGTTTGACCCGAAGCCGACCTTGGCGCCGATCTTGACAACCTCACCGCGCAGTGTAGTCGGCGACCGGCGCTCCATCCCGTCGGGCGGCGCCAGGGGTGAGCAGGAAGTTCGCCATGTCGTAGGCAGCCCTTGCCGGTGACGGACGAGCAGAGAGTCAAGCGGGCATGTCACCGTCTCCCGTGAACCCGTTGACACCCTAAATCAAATGCCCGTGCTTGACCCACAGAAGGCAGCCTTCGGCGGACTTGGGCGCATGGCGGCTGCCCGCCGGCAGGCGCAGCCAGGTGCCCTTGGGATAGACCCCGTTTTCGTCCTCGAGCGTGCCGTCCAGGACCAGGATTTCCTGACCGCCCGCATGTTCGTGGCTGGGCACCGTGCAGCCCGGGTCCATTTTGGTGAGGCCCACCCGCTCGTCCCCGTACGCGTGCAACGGCATGCGGAACAGGCCCTCGATCCCGCCCGCGATCCAGTCGCCTTCGTTGGTGTCGACACGGACGAATTCCTGATCATCGGGATCCATTTGGCGAAGCTTGACGAAGATGGTGCAGCCGTCCTTCGTCGATGGCGCATGGGCTGATCCCACGGGGTTGCGCACATAGGTGCCCGCGGGGCAATCGCCGTGCTCGTCCGAGAACACACCCTCCAGGACCATGAACTCCTCGCCGCCGCCGTGCTCATGGGCGGGAAAGTTCGATCCCGCCGCGTAACGGACGATGGAAGTGGCGCGGGCGACCTCGTCCCCGTCCCGGTCCAGCATGCGCCGCTCGACCCCGGCGGCCGGCGATGGCACCCAGTCGAGCGCAGCGGTGTCGACCACGGCGCGTTTCGATAGATCCGCGTGGAGTTTCATCGGCGATTACCCGCCATCGCGCAACGTTTTATCGAAGGTAATGACGGGAAACATCCTATATTTGTCGTTGACCTGAAATGGAAAAGAACCGGCGATGAACCAGGCGACACAGCGACGTTAAAGGCTTCGCGGCGTTACGGCAACAAACGCCGAAGGATCGGGCATCAGTCCACAAGGAAACCGGCGTGGTGGGCGAAGTGGTCCTTCATGAAACTTGCGATGAAATAATATGAATGGTTGTAACCCTCCTGCATGCGGAGGCGAAGCGGCTGACCCGCTTTCTCGCAAGCCTCGGTGAACAGGTGGGGCTTCAACTGTTCTTCCAAAAATTCGTCCGCCGTGCCCTGGTCGATCAGGATTTCGCCGGGAACCCCCGCGCCGCCGTTAATCAGCGCCGTCGCATCGTGGTTCTCCCAGGTTTTACGGTCCGGGCCCAGGTAACCGCCAAGCGCCTTTGTCCCCCACGGACATCGGGTAGGGGAAACAATAGGAGAAAAGGCGGAAACGGACCGGAAGGTTTGCGGATTTCGAAGCGCGATGGTCAACGCCCCATGCCCGCCCATGGAATGGCCAAAGATCCCCTGGCGATCATCGCGCGCCGGAAAGTGACCGAACACCAGCGCCGGCAGCTCATCGACCACATAGTCGTACATGTGGAAATGCACAGACCAAGGAGCCTCGGTCGCATTCACATAGAATCCCGCACCTTGGCCAAAGTCATAGGCGTCGTCGTCCGGCACGCCGTCGCCCCGGGGGCTGGTATCCGGGGCGACCACGATCAAACCGTATTCGGCCGCCAGGCGCTGGGCACCGGCCTTGACCGTGAAATTTTCCTCCGTACAGGTCAAACCCGAAAGCCAAAAGAGGACCGGACGGGGCCCGCGTTCAGCCTGCGGGGGAACGAAGACACTGACCCGCATGTCGCAATCCAACGTCCGCGAGCGATGGCCGTAGATTCCCTGGACGCCGCCGAACGCGCGATTTTCGCTAATTGTGTCAATGGTCATGACCGACACTTTTCCTTCCCTGGGAGCCCAAAGCCGACGACACCCGGGTACCTGAATCACCGGATTTTGCGTCTGTGCCGGCGCCGTAAAAACCAAAATTTCCCCCGGAGCACGATAGCATTTTGTTGGCGGTCGACGAAAAGTGTTCCGCCTTCGATCCCTGGACATGAGGAAAGCGCCCGCACTCGGGAACGGCGGATCCGGCCGGGCGCGGCGGTCGGCGTTTCCAGGGCCGGACCCAAAATCCACCGAGACTCCGGCACCGGGTCCGGACATAATTGAAGACATTCTAAAAAAAAGCCATTGTGAACAAGCCGATCAGGGAGGGAATCATGGACGTACGCGCCGCCGTTGCCTTTGAGGCGGGCAAACCCCTTTCAATCGAAACGGTGAGCCTCGAAGGCCCCAAGGAAGGCGAATGCCTGGTCGAGATCAAGGCCACCGGCATCTGCCACACCGACGAGTTCACCCGCTCCGGCGAGGATCCGGAAGGCCTGTTCCCGGCCATCCTCGGCCACGAGGGCGCGGGCGTCGTGGTCGAGGTGGGCAAGGGGGTGGAAAGCTTGAAAAAGGGCGACCACGTGATCCCGCTCTACACGCCGGAATGCCGCCAGTGCGAGTACTGCCTTTCCGGCAAGACCAACCTCTGCCAGGCGATCCGCGCCACCCAGGGACAGGGCCTGATGCCCGACGGCACGTCCAGGTTTTCCATCGGCAAGGAGCAGGTGTTCCACTACATGGGCACGTCGACGTTCGCCAACTACACCGTGGTGCCCGAGATCGCGCTCGCCAAGATCAGGGAAGACGCGCCGTTCGACAAGGTCTGCTACATCGGCTGCGGGGTGACGACGGGGATCGGCGCCGTCATCAACACGGCCAAGGTCCAGCCCGGCGACAACGTGGTCGTCTTCGGGCTCGGCGGCATCGGCCTCAACGTCCTCCAGGGGGCGCGCATGGTCGGCGCCGATATGATCATCGGCGTCGACGTCAACCCCAAGAAAAAGGACCTGGCCGAGAAGTTGGGCATGACCCACTTCGTCAACCCGGACGAGGTCGAGGGCGACCTGGTGCCTTATCTGGTGGACCTGACGAAGGGCGGCGCCGACCATTCGTTCGAATGCATCGGCAACGTCGGCACCATGCGCCAGGCGCTGGAATGCTGCCACAAGGGGTGGGGCGAAAGCACCATCATCGGCGTCGCCGGCGCCGGCCAGGAAATCTCCACCCGTCCCTTCCAGCTGGTCACCGGCCGGGTCTGGCGCGGCACCGCCTTCGGCGGCGCCAAGGGCCGCACCGACGTGCCCCGGATCGTCGATTGGTACATGGAGGGCAAGATCAACATCGACGACCTGATCACCCACACCATGGCGCTCGACGACATCAACGATGCCTTCGACCTGATGCACCGTGGCGAAAGCATCCGCAGCGTCGTCATTTTTTGAGAGACGGAGACGGATCGGCGGACTCTTCAGCGGGGAAGGGCGCGGGCGCGCGCGACCCCCCCCGCTACAAACCTAACAGGTCAACGGCTGAAAACGGCCGGGTGTTTTTTCGCTGCTGATCTAAAGATCAGTCACTCAAGACGCCCGCTGCCTTGGCGGTATGGGTCGCGATCGCATCCATCAAGGCCGGCGAAAGGCAATCATAAACCCCTAGACCCAGTTCTCCCAGCCTTGCTCTGATACCATCCATCTGATCGGGTTTGGTTCCCGATTCAATGACCGAGGACACGAATGCGGCGAACTCGGGCGCCGCCCAGCCGTCTTCCTTGGAGAGTTCGGTATGAATGAAATCCAGCCCGAAGAATGGGTGATTCTCGTTTTCGATACGGCCATACATATGAACGCCGCACCCCGTGCAGGCGTGTCGCTGAATAGCTGCCGAGGCGTCCACGATCTCAAGCCTATGTTCGTTGGCGGTTACGCTAAGCTTGTCACGCGACACGACCGCGATATACGAGAACACCGCGCCCTCGGGCTTCCAGCACTTGGTGCAGCCGCATACGTGATTATGGGCACATTGCGCGTTAACCGTTACCTCAACGGGGTTTTGATCGCACTTGCACACAAGGGTCCCGCCCGCAAAATCCTGCGCCCCAGGTTTCACACCCTGATCCACGGCAGGGTGGATTGAAATCGCGCTCGTCATTGTCGTCATCCTCCCTTGTGATCGTACCCGGCATTCATCATCCGACATTTCCCAGATCGCTCTGGCTCCCGCTGCGACGATAGCCAAACAGTCAATGATCTGTCCAACGAAGATTTCCCGGATGACTCCTCCCAACCACCGAAAGCGGTGGCCCTATCGAGCATCGATCGAAAGCGCGGCCATTGATCCCGGTTCGGCGATTCGGGTTGGGCCACGCGGCCCATCCGAGCCCGCGTCAAGGTGCATTGGGGGGCGCCAAAACGGCCGTTCGGCAAACCAAGAGAAGGCTCGCCAAGTCGCTGAAATCTGAGGGAATTTGTGGTGCCGCCGGTAAGAATCGAACTTACGACCCCGCCCTTACCAAGGGCGTGCTCTACCCCTGAGCTACGGCGGCACCAAGGCTTGCGAGCGCCCACCATGCCACAGCCCGCGGGCGCGGGGCAAGCGCCCTTGACGCCGGAAGGCGCGCCGCGCACCATGCCGCCCTCACGCATTTGGGGCAGACGGGGTTTATGGGCAGGGGGAAAGATCCGGGCCGGGCCGGCGTCACCGAGAGGGCTGGAACAAAAGCCGAAGACCGGCGCCGGCGCTTGGCCGAGGCCCTTCGAGAAAACCTGAAGAAACGGCGCCGCCAAGCCCACGCCCGTTCCAAGATCGCCGCGGAGGCAAACAAGGGGGAAGGCCGCACTTAGGTATTAACCCCCATGGGTCGCCGGCGCCCGGCGCAACCCCGTGCCAGCAGGTGTGATTCCAGCCCGGCTCCGATGCCCTGCCTGTGAGCAGCCCACAACCCTCCTCTTTCCTTTCCACTCAACGGGTGAAGGCTTACAACGGCCGGCCGACGCAAATAGGATAGCCGATGGACCGTATTTACATTCGCGGCGGCAGACCGCTGAAAGGCAAAATACACATCTGTGGGGCGAAGAACGCGGCCCTCCCGTTAATGGCGGCCAGCTTGCTCACCGACGGGACGCTGCTGTTGTCCAACCTGCCGGATCTGGCGGACATCTCCACCATGGCCCATCTTTTGGCCGAGCTGGGAGTGGAGATCACCATGAAAGGGGGGGCGCCGGGCAGGGTAAATTCGGGACGCGTCCTCGGCCTCACCGCCGAGACCACATCCGCGACCACAGCGCCCTATGACTTGGTGCGCAAGATGCGCGCCTCGGTTTTGGTGCTGGGCCCGCTGCTGGCCCGTCGCGGCAGGGCCCGCGTGTCCCTGCCCGGGGGGTGCGCCATCGGAACCCGGCCCGTGGACCTGCACCTGAAGGCGTTGACCGCGTTGGGCGCCAAGATCGGGATTGACGAGGGCTATATCGAGGCGACGGCGCCCAAGGGTCTGAAGGGCGCGCACATCCTCTTCCCCATGGTCACGGTTGGCGGGACCGAGAACGCGCTGATGGCCGCGGTCCTGGCCGAGGGCGAGACCGTGCTTGCCAACGCGGCTCGTGAGCCCGAGGTGGCGGACCTGGCCCGCTGCCTCGTCGCCATGGGAGCCGAGATCGAAGGCATCGGCACCGGTACCCTTCGCATTCGCGGGGTGGAGCACCTCAGCGGCGCCAAATACACGGTCGTGCCCGACCGTATCGAAACCGGCACCTATGCCGTCGCCGCGGCGATCACCGGCGGCGACGTGGAGTTGGTGGATGCGCGCCTGGAGTTGATCGGGGCGGTAGCGGACACGCTCACCAAAGCCGGTGCCGAGGTGTGTGAAACCCCCGGGGGCCTGCGCGTGGCGCGCACGGGCGTGCCGTTGAAGGGGGTCGACGTGACGACCGGGCCCTTTCCCGGATTCCCGACCGACATGCAGGCCCAACTCATGGCCCTGATGGCGGTTGCCGAGGGAGACTCCGAGATCACCGAGACCATTTTTGAGAACCGCTTCACCCATGTGCCGGAACTCTGCCGCATGGGGGCCGACATCACCGTTCACGGAGGCTCGGCCATGGTGCGGGGTGTGCCGGGTCTGTCGGGTGCCCCGGTGATGGCCACCGACCTCAGGGCTTCGGTTTCCCTGGTGCTGGCGGGCTTGGCGGCTGAGGGCGAGACCGAGATCACCCGCGTCTATCACCTGGATCGCGGCTACGAACGGCTGGAAGAGAAGTTGTCCGCCTGCGGCGCCGACGTGAAACGAGTCAGGGGATAGTAGCGCCCTTCCCGTTGGGGCTCAAAACGCCAGAAGCGAGATATACCCGGCCGCGAACAGGAGCGTGAGGGCAGCGAAGCCGCCTGCAAACCTAAGGGGGGTCACGGGCCCATCCTCCTTGGGGATCGGATTACGACCCCGGGACACGCAAGAAGGATGCCACCCCGGCAAGGGACCAATTCTTTGAAATATAATGATGTTTTCCGCCGCCGCGGGGGAATTATGTGCCCGGCGGGAGTAAAAAATCCGGGAGGGGAACGAAAAAAATACCGAGTAATACCAAGGTGCGGATCCCGGGCCAGCCGCTTCTTTACCTGCACGCCCGGCGGCGGGAGGGGGGGCGCTCAGAGGAGTGTCACGCCACCACCGGCCGCCGACGGCGTTACCGACGGGGGCGGTCGCGTCGAGGACCCGCCGCCCGTGGCCTGACGGGTGGTGGTATTCCCGGTCGTCAATCAAGGACGACCAAATTCTCCGCCGAACTCTTGCCGCCTTCCTGGTCGACAAGGTCGAACTCGATCTTCTGGCCCTCGCGCAGGGTCGTCAGGCCGGCGCGTTGGACAGCGGATATGTGGACAAAAGCGTCCTTGGAGCCGTCTTCGGGCTCGATAAAGCCGTAGCCCTTGGCGGGATTGAACCATTTAACGGTGCCGACAGTCATAACGTCTTCTCTCAAAGTGGGACCGCACTAGCGGCGTCAATACCATGAAATCGCGGGAATTCAAATGACCAAAGGTCCAGTGCTTGACGTGATGGCGGAACATCGCGTCGACGGGAAACGCGCACCGTGGCTTTCGGCGAGGCAGCCGGCTGGTGAAATGGGCCAAAACCCTCTATTAATGCCGCCGCCCCCGAATGAGGATAAGGCTTTGGGTACGAAAGATAAGCTCGTGCTGGCTCTGCCCAAGGGGCGTATCCTTGCCGAGGTGATGCCGGTCGTGCGCCGCGCCGGGATCGAGCCGGAAGCCGACTTCGAGGATACCGGCGCCCGGCAGCTGCGCTTCACCACCAACCGTCCGGAGGTCGACATCATCCGCGTGCGCAGCTTCGATGTGGCCACCTTCGTGGCCTTCGGTGCGGCCCAACTGGGCGTTGTCGGGGCAGACGTGCTGATGGAGTTCGACTACGCTGAAATATACGCGCCATTGGACTTGGGCGTGGGCCGTTGCCGCGTCGTCGTGGCCGAGCCGGCGGAAATGGTGGGAACGGACGATCCCTCCACGTGGAGCCATGTGCGGGTGGCTACCAAATACCCGAATATCACCCGCCGCCACTTCGCCGCCCGCGGGGTGCAGGCGGAATGCATCACGCTGAATGGCGCGTTGGAACTGGCGCCTACGCTCGGCCTGTGCCGGCGCATCGTGGATTTGGTGTCTACGGGCGAGACCCTGAAGGCCAACGGACTGGTGGAGGTGGAGTTGATCGCCGATGTCACCTCGCGCCTGGCGGTCAATCGCGCGGCGTGGAAAACCAACCCCGCCGTGATCGGCTCCTGGATTCAGCGCTTCCGGGAGGCTGTCGATGCCGGCGTGGCTTGATACCCGGGATAGCGGCTTCGAGGCGGCCTTCGCCGCCCTGCTCGCGGCCAGGCGCGAGACGGCGGACGGCGTGGACGACACCGTTGCCGCCATCCTGGCCGACGTCAAGGCGAACGGCGATGTGGCGGTTATTGCCCACACCAAGCGCCTGGACGGGTTCGACCTTACGCCGGCGACCATGCGCGTGCCGGCGGATGCGGTAAAACGGGCGGCGGGGGCATGCCTGCCCGAGACCGTCGAGGCCCTGGAGCTGGCAAGGGACCGGATCACCGACTTTCACCGCCGGCAGATGCCCGAGGACCTGGATTACACCGACGCGGCCGGGCTTAGCCTCGGCCTCCGCTGGAAGCCGCTTGCCTCGGTCGGCCTGTACGTTCCCGGCGGCACGGCGGCCTATCCCTCGTCGGTGCTGATGAATGCCGTGCCGGCCAAGATAGCGGGAGTGCAGCGCGTGGTCATGGTGGTGGCGGCGCCGGGCGGCCAAATCAATCCGCTGGTGCTGGCGGCGGCAGACATGGTCGGCGTGGACGAAATCTACCGGATCGGCGGCGCCCAGGCCGTGGGCGCGCTGGCCTTTGGCACCCCGACCATTGCCCGGGTGGACAAGATCGTCGGTCCCGGGAATGTGTACGTTGCGGCGGCCAAGCGCCAGGTGTTCGGAATCGTCGGCATCGACATGATCGCCGGTCCGTCGGAGATCGTGGTCGTCGCCGACCGCCTTAACGACCCCGCCTGGATTGCCGCCGACCTGCTGGCACAGGCCGAACATGACATCGCCGCGCAGGCGATCCTGTTGGCCGATGATAAGGACTTCGCCGAAGCCGTGACGGAAGCGATCCAGGTCCACCTGAGCACCCTGCCCAGGGCCGGGATCGCGGCACAGAGCTGGGAAACCTTCGGCGCCGTCATCGTCCTGGAATCCCTGGCCGATGCGGGTCCACTGATCGATCGCATCGCACCCGAGCACCTGGAGCTTGCGGTGGAGGAGCCGGAAACCCTGGCCGCCACCGTATGCAATGCCGGCGCCATATTCCTCGGCCGGTTCACGCCGGAGGCCGTCGGCGACTACGTGGCCGGGCCCAACCACGTTCTGCCGACGGCAGGCAGCGCCCGGTTCTCCTCGGGCCTGGGCGTGCTCGACTTTCTGAAACGTACTTCCCTGATCGGTTGCGACAGGGAAAGTCTTGCCGCCGTCGGGCCCGCCGCCGTGGCCCTGGCCAAGGCCGAGGGACTGGATGCCCATGCGCTTTCCCTGGCCCTACGGTTGAACCGGCCTCAGGACACGTAAGGCGCCGAGGCGCGGTGTCCGGAAACCAACGAATCGTCGACATTTTTCTTGACGAGCGCACCGTACTCAGGCGCAGCCCGCAGGTCGAGCACGAACGCCGGGTGGCAATCTACGACCTGTTGGAGGAGAACCACTTCGCCCCCGTCGGCGATTTCGAGGGCCCGTATAACCTGCACCTCAGCATCGAAGAGAACCGCTTGGTATTCGACGTGCGTACCCCGACCGACGGGCCGCTAACCAAGTTCACCCTGCCCGTCAGCCCCTTCCGTTCCATCATCAAGCACTACTTCATGGTCTGTGAAAGCTACTTCGAGGCCATCAAGACCGCCCCTCCGTCACGGATCGAAACCATCGACATGGGGCGCCGCGCCCTCCACAACGACGGTTCGACCATCCTGTGCGAGCGGTTGGCCGGAAAAGCCGACATCGACATGGAAACCGCGCGGCGCCTGTTCACACTGATCTGCGTGCTGCACATCCGGGCCTAGCCATGGGCGACCTCCCCTCCGCCGTGCTCTTCGCCTGCACCGAGAACACCGTGCGCTCGCCCATGGCCGAGGCGATTCTCAAATACCTGCACGGTCGCCACGTCTATGTCGATTCGGTTGGCGTGCGTAAGGGCGAGCTCGACGGTTTCGCCGTCGCCGTGATGGACGAAATCGGAATCGACATCAGCCACCATCATCCCAAAACCTTCGAGGACCTGGAAGACGCCTCGTTCGACCTGGTGACCTCGCTGTCGCCCGAGGCCCAGCACAAGGCGGTGGAGATGACCCGCGTCGTCGCCTGCGAGGTGGAGTTCTGGAACACCTTCGATCCCTCGGTCATCGAAGGCAGCCGCGAGGTGCGGCTGGAGGCCTACCGCCAAGTGCGCGACGAACTCATGCGCAACATCAAGAAACGCTTTCCGGTGCGGCCCGTGGCAGACGTGTGAGACAGAAACCGCTCCTGAGACACAACCCTTCCCCACCCCGGCAGAAAACGTTCAACCCCTGGAATGATAACGTCCAAGGGATGGAAAACACTTGACCGGACGGTATTTGGAAGCCACTTATGGGGCCGCCATCGCAATCGCAATCGAGAGAGTAATGGCAAAGGAAGAGGTCCTCGAGTTTACCGGCACCGTGACCGAGCTTCTGCCCAATGCCATGTTCCGGGTGAAGCTGGACAACGACCACGAAATCCTCGCCCATACCGCGGGGAAGATGCGCAAGCATCGTATCCGGGTCCTGGCCGGTGACCGGGTCAACGTGGAAATCACGCCTTACGACCTGACAAAGGGTCGCATTACTTTCCGTTTCAAGTAACCGCGCCAAGCTACCCATGGGGATACCGGGATGTCTATTTCCGGCATCGACAGGGAAAGGCCCCGCCTGATTCTCGCCTCCGCGTCACCGCGGCGCTTGGTTCTTCTGCAACAGATCGGAATCATCCCCGATGAGACGGTCGCCGCCGAGGTGGACGAAGCCGCCGGCCGGCGCGAGCGGCCGGGTGGGCTGGCCGCGCGTTTGGCCGAGGCCAAGGCCCGCCAGATCGCCGCGCGCTTTCCTGGCGCCCTGGTTCTGGGTGCCGACACGGTCGTCGCTTGTGGGCGGCGGGTGCTGCCCAAGGCCGACGACGAAGGCGAGGCCCGGCGCTGCCTGGAATTCCTTTCCGGGCGCCGCCACCGCGTCCACGGCGGTGTCTCGGTGATCGACGGGCAGGGGCGGGCCTATGCCCGGCGGGTGGTCACGGTGGTCGCGTTCAAGCGCTTGAGTCGGGAGGAAATCAGCGACTACATCTCCACCGGCGAGTGGCGCGGCAAGGCCGGGGCCTACGCTATCCAGGGCCACGCCGCGGCCTTCGTGCGCCAAATCAGCGGCTCCTATTCCAACGTGGTCGGCCTGCCCTTGTTCGAGACGGCATGCCTGCTCAAAGGGCTGGGCTACGACACCCGATTGGACACATAATCGGTCGTGGCTATCGACGAAGTACTGATCAACGTCGCCTTGGGGGAAACCCGGATCGCGCTCGTCGAGTCCGGGTGTTTGCGCGAGTTGCTGGTCGAGCGCCCGGACCAGGAAAGCGTGGTTGGCAATGTGTATCTGGGGCGCGTCGAACGCGTGCTGCCCGGCATCGAGGCTGCCTTTGTCGATATCGGACTCACCCGTGCGGGGTTTCTCGCACTTGCCGACGCGCACGCCGCCGACGACGGGACAGGGGGCACCGACGCCCGTATCGCCGATTATGTGGGCGAAGGCGACGCCGTCCTCGTCCAGGTGCTGAGCGACGCATTCGACGACAAGGGAGCCAAGCTGACCACTCGCGTCGCGCTCCCCGGCCGCTACCTTGTCTACGCCGCCGATGGCGCAAAGGTAAGGGTATCCCGGCGCATCACCGGGGACGACGAGCGCACCCGGCTCGCCACCCTGCTCGACGAGTTGGCCGAGGACGGCGAAGGATTCATCGTGCGCACGGCGGCCTCGGGGGCCGGCCACGAGGAGCTGGCCCGAGACGTGGCGGACTTGCGGGCCGCCTGGTTGGCAATCGCCGACAATCGGTCAACGGCCAGGCCGCCCGCCCTTCTCCATGGTGAGCTGGACCCGGTGTGCCGGATCCTGCGCGACGAGAGCGGAGGGGAGGTTGCGCGCATCGTCGTCGATGATTCGACAACCCTGGCCCGGGTCCGCAAAATCTGCCAACGGCTGGCGCCCGCCCTTGGCGACCGGCTGGTCCTCCACGGCGCGTCTCAACCCCTGTTCGAGGTACACGGGATCGAGGAGCAGATCGAGGGCGCCCTTTCGCCGTTGGTGGACCTCCCGTCCGGCGGCAATATCTTCATCGACGAGACCGCGGCGCTCACCGCCATCGACGTCAACACCGGCGGCGGCGCGCAAACGGGAGGCCAGCAGGCGACGGCGTTGCGCACCAACCTGGAAGCCGCGGCCGAGATCGGCCACCACATCCGCCTGCGCAACCTGAGCGGGCTTCTGGTGGTGGACTTCGTTCCCATGCGGCGGCACCAACACGGGGCCGAAGTGCTGGCGGCCTTGCGCGCGGCGGTGGCCGAAGATCCCTGCTCCACCCACGTGTTCGGCTTCACCCGGCTCGGGCTGGTGGAAATGACGCGCCGGCGGCGGCGGGGCTCACTATCGCGGACCTTGACAAAGTCCTGTCCGCCCTGCGCCGGAACCGGCCGGGTCAATTCGCCCCTCACCGTTGCCTTGGAGGCCCTGCGTGCGGCGCTGCGCGAGGCCGGCGCCAACCCCGGCGCCGTGCTCCGGTTGACGGCGCATCCGAACGTGATCGGGGCCTTGGATGGTCCCGCCGCGTCCGCCCTGGCGGACACCGAGGCACGCCTTGGCCGGCCACTTGTGCTGAACCGTGACGGGGCTTTCCCCCCCGGCCGATTCGAGGTGGCGTGCACGCACGGCGGAGGGCGGGACGGAGATGGCTGAAACCGGCCCTAAGGAGCCCACGGTGGTTCCCCTGAAAAGGCACCCATGCCCCATGTGCGGCCGGCCGGCGGTGGCGCGGTTCCGCCCCTTTTGCTCGCGCCGGTGCGCCGATTTGGACCTCGGCCACTGGCTCAATGAAGACTACCGCGTCCCGTCGGACGAGGAATTCGACCCTGAAGAGGAGCCGCCCGAGGGCGGGGAGGAAGCGTGATTCCGCCCCCCCGGGGGATGCTGGACAGTGCCGGTGATTTCTTTTATAAGCGCCGTCTCACGAACAGGCGGGGCGTCTTTCGGCCCCCCCGCGTTTCTCCCGCCCCGGGGGGACACGGGGGGTGTCCCCCCGGTTACGTTATGCGGGGGACGCCCCCTCGGCCCCCGGGGATGCCCAGGTAGCTCAGTTGGTAGAGCAGCGGACTGAAAATCCGCGTGTCGGTGGTTCGATTCCGCCCCTGGGCACCATTTCAACACGTTTGTCAATGGACTGGATGACGGGGGGGCGGTCGAGGCAGCATCGGCAGGGGCCTTGCGCCTGACGCGGGCTTTCCTGGTGACCCGGCCACGCCCTCCGAGGCGTCACTCTTTAATCGCGCACTCCCGACGGTGGAGCGGCAAAGCCGCGGGTTCCCCCGGCCATCTTCCGTCAGCACCCG
>JACZWD010000191.1 GCA_022572335.1 Pseudomonadota bacterium | reverse complement strand
GCCTGCGAACATTTCAAGGAAGTCCCCGAGCAGGAACGCGGTATCGCCGATTGGGGACATTTCGGTCAGGCACTGTATCGTGCCGGACGGTACAAGGAGGCCCGAGTTGCCCTGGAGAAAGTCATCGAGCTGCGAGGGGACGAGGGGCCTAACATGAAGCTTGGACCCCGCTGGTGGTATCTGCTGATGACGCTGCACCAACTTGGCGAGACCGAACTCGCGCGTTCCTATTTCGACCAGCTTTCCGACGAATTGAAAAAACAGGAAGCCCCGCCCGATTGGCAGACTCGCAGCCTCGACGAAGCGGGCGAACTCTTGGGCATCAAACTCGAACCGAACGAGCCGCGGAAGCCGCCGCCGAAGCCGGCGCGGTCGGCGCCGGGTATATCCTGTTGCGCCTGCCGCTGGAGCTGAAGGAGTTGTTCACCGAATGGCTCCGCACCCACGTGCCGGACATGGCCGATCACGTGCTCAACCAGGTGCGCGAGACGCGGGGTGGCGGGCTCTACGATGCGGAATTCAAGACCCGCATGAAAGGCACCGGCCAGCGGGCCGAGCTTTTGGCCCAGCGTTTCGAAATCGCCTGCAAGAGGTTGAATCTAAATAACCAACGCCCACAGGAATTCGGCATGGATGGATCGCAATTCAGCGTCCCGCCCCCTGAGCCCAAGCCCGGCGATCAGTTGCGGCTTTTCTAGCTCTCCGATTTCGAGGCAAAAACAAACCCCGCCAAAAGCAGGGCCGGCACCAACATTCCGGCGTCCGAAGACGCCCCCCAGTTGCGATCATCCATTCCGTCGTGTTTTTTTTGTTCCTTTGACCGGCCGGTAATCCCTAAGCGCTGCCGCCGTCTTCCTCAAGATAGGCGTCGGGACGTTTCCAAATATGTTCGTCGCCGCAGGCGCTGCACTGGACCGACTTTTCGCCGATTTTCACGTTTTCGAAAGATGGCCAGTCAAAGGTCATGCCGGTGTAAACGGGTTCCCCCGTTTCCGGACAATTTATCATAACGCGTGCCATCTCCACCTCCTGTGGGCATTTCTACCCGGCGACAGTATACCATAAGGGCATGTGTCGCCGGTAGCCCCCCGAAAACCGGCAAAAAGAGCGGTTTTTAGGTTTTTTGCCGCTCTGAGCCGTTTTTTCCGGCAATTTTATCCACAGATACCCGTCCGCCGTTTTGCCCCTTTCGGGGGCCATGCTAAGTTTTGAAAATGGCCGAGGAAGCAAAGAAAGGTCCCCTGGAACAGGCCGCCGAAGGCGCCGTCAAGGGCGCCCGGGAAGCCGTCGAAGGGGCGGTCCAGGGTGCCCGCGAAGCGGTCCAAGGGGTCCAGGAAGTCCTCGGCGGCGCCGTCGAAACCGCCGCCGAGGTCGCCGCCCAGACGGCGGCCCATTCCAACCTGACCGGCATCGCCGTCGTCGTGCTGGCGGCGCTGCTGTGCGGCATCGCCATGGAGCGGCTGCGCCAGCCCGCCATCGTCGGCTACATCCTGGCCGGGGTGCTTTTGGGACCCTCCGCCCTGGCCCTGGTGGAAAACCGCGACCAGGTCAACGTGCTGGCGGAACTGGGCGTTTTGATGCTGCTCTTCGTCGTCGGCATGGAGCTGTCCTTGCGCGTCTTCCGGCGCCTGTGGCGCCTGGCGGTGACCGCCACCCTTTTCCAGATCGGCGCCTCCACCGCGGTCATGCTGGTGTTGTCCAGGTTTTTCGGCTGGCCGCTCGGGCTGTCGCTCCTGTTCGGCTTCGTGGTGGCGCTGTCCAGCACCGCCGTCGCCATCAAGGTGCTGGAAAACGTGGGCGAGCTGCGCACCCGGGCCGGGCGCATCACCATCGGCGTGCTGGTCGCCCAGGACCTGGCCGTAGTGCCCATGATGCTGGTCCTCGCCGCGGTCGCCGAGGGCCGCTTCGACTGGATGGCGATGACCAAGATCGCGGCGTCGGTGGCGTTCCTCGCCGCCCTGATCTGGTTTTTGAGCAGCGGCCGCAAGGTGCGCCTGCCGTTGGCGGGCATGGTCGCCGGCCATATGGACCTGAGGCCGCTGGCGGCGGTGGCGTTCTGCTTCGGAACGTCGGCGTTGTCGGGCCTGCTTGGCCTGTCGGCGCCCTACGGGGCGTTTCTCGCCGGGCTCATCATCGGCAACAGCACCGAACGCCGGGTCATGGTCGAGGCCACCCGGCCCATACAAAGCATCCTGATGATGATCTTCTTCCTGTCCATCGGGCTGCTCATAGACCTTCCCTACATCTGGGCCAATCTGGGCGCCGTGCTGATGCTGTTCTTCCTGGTCACGGTGTTCAAGACGGCCCTGAACGTCGGCATCCTCAGGGCGTTGGGCCAGTCCTGGCGGCACGCCTTTCTGGCCGCCATCATGCTGGCCCAGATCGGCGAGTTCTCCTTCCTGCTGTCCATCGTCGGCGTCGAGCATGGGATCATCAGCCGCGCCGACAGCCGCGTGGTGGTGGCGGTGACGGCCATGAGCCTCGCCCTGAGCCCCCTGTGGGTGATCACCGCGCGGCGCCTGCACGACCTGGCGACGGCCGGCATCACCTCCCTGGGCGAGATCCTGCGGCTGGTCTACGGGCGGGAAGTGGACATGGTCGCCGATACCCTGGACGAGACGCGCCTGTGGACGACGGTGACGACGCGCCGCATGGGCGCGTTCTTCCGCCGGCGGCGGGAACGGTTGCGGGCCGGGGCGGCCGCCGCCGCCGCCCAGGGAAAGGCCGCCGTGCCCCGCAAAAGGTCCCATGCCTGATTTCCTCCTGGAAGAGGCGGCCGGCGGCACAATCGCAGGGATCGACGAGGCGGGGCGCGGCCCGTGGGCCGGCCCGGTGGTGGCGGGGGCGGTGATCCTGGATCGTCGGACCCTCCCCGCGGACCTGCGCCACGGCCTCGACGATTCCAAGGTGCTGTCGCGGCCACGGCGCGACGGCCTGTACGAAATCCTGTGCCGGACGGCGCGCATCGGCATCGGCCGGGCCGAGGTCAGCGAGATCGACTCGGTCAACATCCTGGGCGCCACCATGCTGGCCATGGCGCGCTCCGTCAGCGCCCTCGGCGTCATCCCCGACCTGGCGCTGGTCGACGGCAACCGGAAGCCGGAGCTGCCCTGTCCGGTCCAGTGCGTGGTCAAGGGGGACCGGCGCAGCCTTTCCATCGCCGCCGCCTCCATCGTCGCCAAGGTGAGCCGGGACGCCATCATGGCCGAGCTGGCCCGGGCCTTCCCGGGCTACGGCTGGGAACGCAACGCCGGCTATGGGACGCCCGAGCACCGGGACGCCCTGGAGCGCCTGGGCGTGACCCCGCACCACCGCCGGAGCTTCGCGCCAATACACAAGATATTGCGCCGAGAGGCCGGCTGACTCCAAGATATTGGGTGCGCCGGCCGCATCCAACCCATTGAATCCATTTAATTCTTGACGCCGAGTCCCCCCTCGCCCATGCTTTTCGGCATGGCGAAGCGCAAGAAAACCTTTGTGAATCAAATCCTTGTCGGGGACTGCCTGGACCTGATGGCGGTCCTGGACGAGGCGTCGGTGGACATGGTCTTCGCCGATCCGCCGTACAACCTGCAGCTCGACGGGACGCTGCTGCGCCCCAACAACACCCGTGTGGATGGCGTCGATCAGGCGTGGGACCGGTTCGACGGGTTCGCCGCCTACGACCGCTTCACCGCGGCCTGGCTTTGCGCCGTGCGCCGCGTGCTCAAGCCCGAGGGAACCCTTTGGGTGATCGGCACCTACCACAACATCTACCGGGTCGGCGCCACCCTCCAGGACTTAGGGTTTTGGATCCTCAACGACGTGATCTGGCGCAAGACCAACCCCATGCCCAACTTCCGCGGCCGGCGCTTCACCAATGCCCACGAGACCCTGATCTGGTGCGCCCGCGACAAGGACTCGCGCTACCGTTTCAACTACGAGGCGATGAAGGCGCTCAACGACGATCTGCAGATGCGCAGCGACTGGCTGCTGCCCCTGTGCACCGGGCGCGAGCGCCTCAAGGTGAACGGCCGCAAGGCCCATCCCACCCAGAAACCGGAAGCCCTGTTGCACCGCGTGATCCTGGCCTCGACGGACGTGGGCGGCGTGATCCTGGATCCGTTCTTCGGCACCGGCACCACGGGCGTCGTGGCCAGGCGGCTGGGACGCGACTTCATCGGCATCGAACGGAACCCCGAATACGCCGCCCTCGCGCGAAAGCGCCTGGCACGGGTCCGCGAAACGCCCGAGCCCGGCCTGCTCGGCACCCCGTCCAGGCGCCGGGAGGCGCGCATCCCCTTCGGCTGGCTGGTGGAGCGCGGCCTGCTCACGCCGGGACAGGTGCTGTACGACCAGCGCCGCCGTTACACCGCCCGGGTGCGCGCCGACGGCTCGCTGGTCGCCGCCGATTTCCGCGGCTCCATCCACCAGGTCGGGGCCTACGTGCAGAAGGCCCCGGCCTGCAACGGCTGGCAGTTCTGGTGCATGGACGTGCGCGGCAAGCTGGTCTCCATCGACGTGCTGCGCCAGAAGCTGCGCGCCGAGATGCACTGACAGGGGGGGACAGGAAGTAGCCGGCAAGGGGTGGCCGTCACCTGAGACGCCGCCGCCGGGACTAAACACCTACCGCGTCGGCACCGGCTCGTCGCCCGTGTAGTCGTAGAAACCGCGGCCCGTCTTGCGGCCCAGCCAGCCGGCCTCGACGTACTTGACCAGCAGCGGACACGGCCGGTACTTGGTGTCGGCGAGGCCCTCGTGGAGCACGTTCATGACGGCAAGGCAGACGTCGAGTCCGATGAAATCGGCCAGCTCCAGCGGCCCCATGGGGTGGCGGGTCCCCAGCCGCATGGCGGTGTCGATGGCCAGCACCGAGCCGACGCCCTCA
>JACZWD010000190.1 GCA_022572335.1 Pseudomonadota bacterium | reverse complement strand
GGGGGAAGAGGGGGGCAGGAGGCCCCAGAACCACCGCCTGCCCGCCGACGTCACCGAGGAAGCGCTGCTCGGCCTGGTCCGCGGGCTCGGCGACGACGCCCGGGTCAACGGCATCCTGGTGCAGCTTCCCCTGCCGCCCCACATCCGCGCCGAGGCGGTGCTCGACGCCGTCGACCCGGCCAAGGACGTGGACGGCTTCCACGTGATCAACGCCGGCCGGCTGGTCACCGGCGCCGCCGACGCCATGGTCCCGTGCACGCCGCTCGGATGCCTGATGCTGCTCAAGCACCACCTCGGCGAGCTGGCCGGCCTGAAGGCCCTGGTCATCGGGCGCTCCAACATCGTCGGCAAGCCGGTGGCGGCCCTGCTGCTGGCCGAGCACTGCACGGTCACCATCGCCCATTCCAGGACCCGGGACCTGGCCGGGGAATGCCGCCGCGCCGACATCGTGGTGGCCGCGGTGGGACGGGCGCGCCTGGTCGAGGGCGACTGGATCAAGCCCGGCGCCACGGTCATCGACGTCGGCATCAACCGCATCGACGACGGTTCCGGCAAGACGCGGCTGGCCGGCGACGTGGATTTCGCCGCGGCGGTCAAGGTGGCCGGCGCCATCACCCCGGTTCCCGGCGGCGTCGGCCCGATGACCATCGCCTGCCTGCTCCGCAACACCCTCGTCGCCGCCTGCCGGCAGAACGGCATCGCGCCGCCGGAGATCTAGCAGGCTGCTGTGCCCCCCGGCGCCCCCGGCGTTGAAAAAATTCAAACGCAGAAGACGCAGAGGAATAAAAAAATGCGCGGCCACGGGCCGGCACCTAAGTTTCGACCCGTGGCATTCAGGCGCGTTTTCGGACACGCGTTGGCACCCTTCCCAATGTTCATTGTCTCTTGGTGGTGAACAGGGTCTTTCTTTTCCTCCGCGTTCCTCTGCGGCCTCCGCGTTAAAATGCGTAACGCCGGGGACTGAGAGAAAAGGAACGGTGCCGTGCGCAATCGCCGGCATTTCCGACCACCGGACGATTGTGTTCACGCCATAAACGATAAGCAGGCATCCCCGCGCCGCGCCGATGACAGCGGGCCGGCACCCTGCTAAAAGGCCACCCATGAGCGGAAGCCTTGCCGAACTTCTCCTCGCCGCCGTCGCCTTCGCCGGCAGTCACGTGCTGCTCTCCAGCGCGCCGGTGCGCGGCCCCCTCGCCCGCGCCCTCGGCGAGTGGCCTTTCGTCGGGCTGTATTCGGCGATTTCGCTGGGACTTTTCATGTGGCTCGTCGGCGCCTACGGCGACGCCCCGTTGGTCGAGCTGTGGACCGCGCCCGCGGGGGTCAGGTACCTGGCCCTGGGGGTCATGGTCGTGGCGTCCGTATTGGTGGCCGGCGGCCTATCGCTCGCCAGCCCCACCGGCGTGCCCCTGAAGCCGGCCGCGGCCGGCGCCCCGCTTCCCGGCATCTTCAAGGTGACGCGCCACCCGGTCCTGTGGGGGATCGGCTTGTGGGCCGTGGTCCACGCCATGGCCAACGGGGACCTGGCGTCGCTGATCCTGTTCGGGTCCCTCGGCGTGCTGGCGCTGGGCGGCACCGTGCACATCGACCGCAAGAAACGGACCACCATGGGCGGGGACTGGGAGGCGTTCGCCGGCGCCACCTCGAACGTGCCGTTCGCCGCCATCGCGGCGGGCCGGACGCGGCTCAGCCTGAAGGAGATCGGCTACGGGCGCCTGGCCGCCGGCCTGGTCCTCTACATGGTCCTGCTGCTCGGCCACGAGGCGGTCATCGGGGTGGCGCCCCTGGCGCTTTAGGTTCGCCGGCGAACGGGATAGCGTTCGCGCGCCCACCCTGCTACAAGCCCGCCCATGTCCGACCTCGCCCACATCCGCAACTTCGCCATCATCGCCCACATCGACCACGGCAAATCGACCCTGGCCGACCGCATGATCCAGCTCACCGGCGGTCTGAGCGAGCGCGAGATGCGCGACCAGGTCCTCGATTCCATGGACATCGAGCGCGAGCGCGGCATCACCATCAAGGCGCAGACCGTGCGCCTCACCTACAAGGCCGCGGACGGCGAGACCTACCAGCTCAACCTCATGGACACACCGGGGCACGTGGACTTCTCCTACGAGGTCAGCCGCAGCCTGGCCGCCTGCGAGGGCTCGCTCCTGGTGGTCGACGCCACCCAGGGGGTGGAGGCGCAGACCCTGGCCAACGTTTACCTGGCCATCGACGCCAACCACGAAATCGTTCCGGTGCTGAACAAGATCGACCTGCAGGCCGCCGAACCGGAGCGCATCCGCGAACAGATCGCCGACGTGATCGGGCTCGACACCACGGACGCGGTTTTGATTTCGGCGAAGACCGGCGCCGGCGTGCCCGACGTCCTCGAGGCCCTGATCCGCCGCCTGCCGCCGCCGCAGGGGGACGCGGCGGCGCCGCTCAAGGCGCTGCTGGTGGACAGCTGGTACGACCCCTACCTCGGCGTCATGATCCTGGTGCGCATCCACGACGGGGTCCTGCGCCCGGGCATGAAGATCCGGATGATGGCGGCGGGCACCACCCATCAGGTGGAGCAGGTGGGCGTCTTCACCCCCAAGGCCAACAAGGTGGACGCCCTTGGCGCGGGCGAGGTGGGCTACATCACCGCCGCCATCAAGACCGTCGCCGATACCCACGTCGGCGACACCATCACCGAGGACCGGCATCCCACGGCGCGGACGCTCCCCGGCTTCAAGCCCTCGCTGCCGGTGGTGTTCAGCGGCTTTTTCCCGGTCGATACCGGGGACTTCGGGGATTTGCGCGAATCCCTGGAAAGGCTGCACCTGAACGACGCCAGCTTCCATTTCGAGGCCGAGACGTCGGCCGCCCTGGGCCTGGGCTTCCGCTGCGGGTTCTTAGGCCTGCTCCATCTGGAGATCATCCACGAGCGCCTGGAGCGGGAGTTCGGCCTGGACATCATCACCACCATGCCCAGCGTCATCTACCGGGTCCACCTCGGCGACGGCGCCGTCAAAGAGGTTCACAATCCCGCCGACATGCCCGACGCGGCCCGGATTACGCGCATCGAGGAACCCTGGATCAAGGCCACCATCTTGGTCCCCGACGACCACCTGGGCGCGGTGCTCGCCCTGTGCACCGGGCGCCGCGGCGTGCAGGTGGAGCTGACCTACGCGGGGAGGCGGGCCATGGCGGTCTACCGCCTGCCCCTGAACGAGGTGGTGATCGACTTCCACGACCGGCTGAAGTCGGTCTCGCGCGGGTACGCCAGCTTCGACTACGAGATGGACGGCTACGCGGAAAGCGACCTGGCCGTGGTTTCCATCCTGGTCAACGCCGAGCCGGTGGACGCCCTGGCCTTCATCGTCCACGCCAGCCACGCGGAAGCCCGCGGCCGCGCCATCTGCGAAAGGCTCAAGGGTCTGATCCCGCGCCAGTTGTTCAAGATCCCCATCCAGGCCGCCATCGGCGGCCGGATCATCGCCCGCGAAACCGTCGCCGCCATGCGAAAGGACGTCACCGCCAAGTGCTACGGCGGCGATGTGAGCCGCAAACGCAAGCTTCTGGACAAGCAAAAGAAGGGCAAGAAACGCATGCGCCTGTTCGGCAAGGTGGAGATTCCCCAGTCCGCCTTCCTGGCGGCGCTCAGGACCGGCGACGATTAGAACCAGGACTTGTGATAGAGGCCACTGGGGCTGTTGATGGTGACCCCGCATCATCGGCCGGAGGGTGACCACCCGCGACGTGGCCAATTTAAGAAACTACGGCGCGTCGTTGAGGGCCCAGTCGTAGTAGTCGTCGTCGATGCGCCTGGCCGCTTCCAGCTTGGCCAGAAGAACCGGCCCGGCGTAGCGCTTGAGGTGGGAGATGATGGTCGCGTCGGTGCCGCCGAAGTCGGCGGCGTACCAGTCATACAGGCTGGAAACGATGAGACGGTCGCCATCGAAGGCGACTCCCCGGGGGTCGTTGACGTATTTGCGCGCCCCTCGGCTCAGCAGGGCTTGCGCGTTGCCGGCGGTAAACGCCCGGGGCGGGAGATTGGGACAGCCCAGGGCGGCGCAGTTGAGGACGTAATGCAGGCGCGGATCCTTCCAGATGGGCCTCAGGATCCGGTGTTCGATGTCGTCCAGGCTCAGCGCCTCGCCCGCCACCGTCACCAGGGTCTTTCCCCACGGCCCGTCGGCGAACAGCCCCGGCGAGATGTCGATGTCCTTGATGCTCTGCACCGGGTAGTGGTCGAGCACTACCTTGACGGTGAGCGCGTTGTACAGATTGATCCAGAACGGGAGCTGCTCGACCCGCCGGAGACGGTCCGCGGGCGTCGCCGCCAGGGACGCGATGTAGTCCTCCAGCACCCCGCGGTCCGCGGGCGTCACCCTGCCATACGCCACCCGGTTCACGCCGCCGTCGGCCACCACGTAGGTGGCCAGGAACCTGTCCCAGGAGCCGTGGTCCACCGACACCGCCGAGGCGGGATCCTGGGCCACCCAGCGTTCCCACAACTGGGAATCGGGCGCCCCCCGGGCCGGCGCCGCCGCCAGGATAAGGACGCTCAGAACGATGGGCAGGCGAAGCCCCATGACGTTGTCCCGGTGTCGTGAACCGAACCGTCCGATCATACGCCGGGCCGGGCAAAAAGGGCAGGGACGATCACCGCATTGTGAAGGGCGGTGGGCGGTTGTGATCGGCTCCGGCGGGCGTCCGCCAGCCCGGATATTTCATGAAGGGAACGGGAATTGCGGCGAGCAATGTTCGTCCAAGGTGGTGTGCGAAGCCGAAAGGCATAGCCAGGGCTATGGCTTTTGGCTGCGGGCGCCGATTTGGGCGGACAGGGCCGCCGCAAAACCGTTCAGCGGTGAACGGGACACGTTGGACCTTCGTGGAAACCGGCGCCATCCGTTGAAGGGCAACCAGCGG
>JACZWD010000018.1 GCA_022572335.1 Pseudomonadota bacterium | reverse complement strand
GTCGCGTCGGTCGCCGTCGCCGTCGCCAGGGAGGCGGCGCCGTACCTGGGCCCACGGCACATCTACATGGACCTGAATTCCACCTCGCCCGCCGTCAAGCAGCAGGCGGCGGCGATCGTCGCCGCCACCGGCGCCCGTTTCGTCGAGGCCGCGGTGATGGCCGGCGTTCCCTCGCTGGGCCACAAGGTCCCCATGTTGCTGTGCGGCGAGGCGGCACCGGAGCTGGTCGCCCGGCTGTCGGCCTACGGGATGTGCGTGGAGGACTTCGGCCCCGAGATCGGCCGCGCCGCGGCGGCCAAGATGTTCCGCAGCATCGTCGTCAAGGGCCTGGAAGCGCTGTTCCTGGAATGCGCGCTGGCCTCGTCGCGCTACGGGGTGACCGAGCGGGTGCTCGAGTCCATGCGCGTCGGCTATCCCGGGATCGACTGGAACCAGCTCGCCCATTACCTGATCGGGCGGACCGCGATCCACGGCGAACGCCGCGCCCGCGAGATGGAAGAGGTCGCCGAAACCCTGAGGGCCATGGGCATCGAACCGGTCATGGCCGACGCGGCGGCGCGGCGCCTGGGCGGGTGCGCCAGGCTGGGCCTGAAATCGCGCTTCAAGGACAAGGCGCCGGACAGCTATCACGACGTGATACGGGCCATCGAGGAGGCGGAGGGCGAACGTTAACGCTAGCGCAGATACTTCTTTTCGTCCGCCTTCATCCCGGGCACGCCCTGAAGCTCGAAGACCCGGGTCACCGGAACGATGGTTCCGTGCACGTTGTGGATGCCGCCGTCCTTGCGGATCCGGCCGAACACCTTTTCCAGCGCCGTGACCACGGCGCGGATGGCGTGATTGCCGTAGATGACCATCTTCACCTTTTCGAGCGCCATGATGTCGGCCTCGGTGAGTTGCGGGTACGCGGTGGGCACGATGACGATCGGGGTCTCGCGTGCCCACGCGCCGACGAATTCCACGATCTCGTCCGGGGTTTCGGACTTCGAATGGATGAGCACCGCGTCGGCGCCGGCGTCGGCGTACCGTTCGGCACGCCCTTTGGCTTCGGCCTGGCCCAGGCCCGCGATCAGCGCCTCGGTGCGGGCGATGATCATGAAGTCGGGGTCGCGGCGGGCGGCGACGGCGGCGGCCAACTTGCCTTCGAACTCCTCGATCGCCAACAGCTCCTGACGCCCGCCGGCCAGCAGGCTGGTATCCTTGGGAAAGACCTTGTCCTCGATCACCATCGCCGCCATGCCCGCGCCTTCGTATTTGCGCACCGTATGCATGACGTTGATGGCGTTCCCGTAGCCGGTGTCCACGTCGGCGACGACGGGGATGTCCACGGCGTCGTTCATGGCGCGGGCCATCTCCAGGTGCTCGGTCATGGAGATCAGGCTGGCATCGGGAACGCCGTAGGCGGCCGAGAGCTCGAAGCCGCTGGCCCAGATGCCGTCGAACCCGGCCTCCTCGGCAAGCCGGGCGCTGAGCGGATTGTGGGCGCCGATGATGTGGGTAAGCGGCTTGTCGCGGATTTTCGCCCGAAGCCGCGCGGCCTTGGACATGGGCGTTTTTCCTTTTTCACCCCCGGCCGATCATCTTAGCTGGTGGCTTGTCCGAAATCGATGGTCCCCGCAGAACATCGGGCGAGGGGCGCCCATGCACGGGCGCCAGACGGTCCATCGGGATCGAAAGAGATCGGACGGCGGAAACGGAGGAACGCGCGGCCTAGCCGCCGAGGAAAAGGCGGCCCACTTCCGGGTTTTCCAGGAGCTCGTCGCCCGGCCCGGCGATGGCGATCTCGCCGGAAACCAGAACGTAGCCGATGTCGGCGAATTCCAGACCCTTCTTGGCGTTCTGCTCGACCATGATGATGGTCTTGCCTTCGACGTTCTGCAGTTCGTCGAGGATGTCGAACACCATGTCGATGAACCGGGGCTCGAGGCCGATGGACGGCTCGTCGACGAGGAGGATTTCCGGTTCCATCATCAGGGCGCGCGAGATTTCCAGCAGGCGGCGCTCGCCGCCCGAGAGCACGCCGGCGGTGTGCGTGCGGCGCTCCGCCAGGCGGGGATATTTCTCGAAAATCTTTTCCGCCGCCTCCTTGGCCTGGGCCGGCTCTTCCATCAGGTAGCCGCCCATCCACAGGTTCTCCTCCACGGTCATGGCCGGAAAGATGGACTTGTCCTGAAGGATATACGCGATACCCACGTTCTTCAGTTTGTCGCTGGCGGACATGGCGGTGATGTCGCGCCTGTCGTCGCCGTCGCCGACCACGATGCTGCCGCTGAAGATGTTGGTGAACCCGAAGATCGAGTGCAGCACCGTCGACTTGCCGGCGCCGTTGGGCCCGATCAGGCACAGGGACTGTTTCTTCGATACCTGCAGGTTGAAGTCGTGCAGGATTTCCATCTTGCCGTACCCGGCGCGCAGGTTCTCGATCTTCACATAGGGCGCATTCAGGGCCAGCTTGGCCACCTGTTCCGGGGTGACGCCTTCGGCCATCCGTTGGGCCTGACGGGTGACCTCGTCGACCGAGATGACGGCATCGGGCTTCCCGGCCAGGTGCCCGCTGGCTTTTTTGGCATGGTTGGTGCCGCCGCCGGTCTCCGGCATCAGTCGGAATCCAGGTAATAGTGGGCGCCCAGATAGGCGTTGATCACGCGCTGGTCGTTCTGGATCTTCTCCGGCGGGCCATGGGCGAGCAACCGGCCGTTGGCAAGACAATATATGTTGTCGGCCAGCCCCATGATCACGGGCATGTTGTGCTCGATGACGAACAAGGTGACGCCGAGTTCGCTCGTCGCCCGTCGCAGACGGTCGATCAGGCCGTTGATCAGGGTGGGGTTGATCCCCGCGGTGGGCTCGTCGAGCAGCAGCAACTTGGGCTCGTTCATCAGCGCCATGGCGAATTCCAGGAGCTTCTGCTGACCGAACGAGAGATTGCCGGAGATGAGAAACCGCTTCTCGTAGAGGCCGACGAACTCGAGCAGGTCCTCCGCCCGCTCGGTCACCTCCGGCGGGTACTTGGAGAACATGGCCCGGTATGTCTGGGTCCGGTGCGGGACCGAGATCAGCATGTTGTCGACGCAGTTCATCTTCGAATAGATGCGCGTCTGCTGGAAGGTGCGGAGCAGGCCCAGGCGGGCGATCTGCTGCACCCGCAAATCGGAAATCTCGCGGCCCTCGAACTTGATGGATCCCGCGTCGATGGGGTGATAGCCGACGATGGAGTTGAACAGGGTCGTCTTGCCCGATCCGTTGGGGCCGATCAGCCCGGTGATGCGCCCCTCGGGCACCTCGAGCGTGATTTCGTTGTTGGCGATGACGCCGCCGAAGGCCTTGGAGACGCCTTCGCATTCGATCATGGCGCTCATTGGGCGGCCTCCGTTTGCCGCCGCAGCCGCTGTGACGGGGCCTCGTCCAGGTCCGGGTCCGTTTCCGCCAGGGCACGGTCATCGACCGCAATGCCGAATTTTTCCGGCCATTTCTCCTTCACCCAGCCGACGATCCCCTGCTGGAAGAAGACCACGCTGACGACGATCAACGCCCCCAGGGCCACCCACTGCCAGCCGAGCAGGTAGATCCAGGTCACTTCCTTGAAGGTGTGGAACAGCGTCGCCCCGATGACCGGCCCCCACAGGGTGCCCCTGCCGCCCAGAAGGCACATCACCACCATGAAGAGACCGAAGGTCACCGTCGGGAAGGCCACCTCGAGGGGCTCGATGAAGCCGATCATGTTGCCGAACAGGGCCCCCGAGATGCCGAGAAAGAACGCCGCGATGGCCCAGCCGACGGTCTTGTAACGCATGGTGTGGATACCCATTCCCTCGGCCTTCTCCTCGTCGTCCCGGATGGCGTTGGCAGCCAGCCCGAACCGGCCCAAATAGATCCATCGGAGGAGGAAAAAGAGGATTATCGTCAGCGTGAAACTCAGGACGTAGAAGAACAGCGAGCGGTCGTCCGGTTCGCCGGGATAGATGGGCAGCGCGATGCCGCCGCCGCCGCCGACGTAATCCCAGGCGCCTGTCAACTCGCCGGCCGAGAGCGCGACGCCCAAGGTGCCGATGGCAAAGTAGGGGCCGCGCAGCCCGAAGACGACCCAGCCCAGAATAACCGAGAAAACCATCGCCCCCAGCCCCGCCGCGATCAGCCCCACCGCCAGGCCGGTGAAATACTGGTCCGCCGTGAACTCAACCTTCACCGCGCCGTAAGAGGCGGTGTACTGGGCGACGTCGTAGTAAAGCCCGATCTGGACCACGGCGCAGATGTACATGCCGACGCCGAAGAAAGCGATGTTACCCAGCGAGTTGTATCCCATCTGCCCGCCCAGGATGTCCCAGGTGAGGGCGAACAGGATCATCACCCAAAGCACGGTGAACTGGAACGTATAATCCGGAAACAGGAACGGCGCCGCGATGCCGGCGAAGACTAAACCGGCGAAAGGCAGGGTCCGCCGCAGGCGGGTGTTCATCGCACCGCCTGCCGGTGCCGGCTCATTTGGACCTGGCGCCACACCAGGATGGCGACCAGCAGCCCGACCACGGTGAACTGCTGTAATTCCGCGCCCAGGATGAAGCCCGCGAACTGCTCGACGGCGCCAAGCCCGAGCCCGGCGATGATCACGCCCGGCAGGTTGCCCAGGCCGGCCGCGGTGACAATAACGAAGGCCCGGATCGAGTACGTCATCCCGAAGAAAGGCTGCAGCACCCAGATCATGGAAATCAGCACGCCGGCGGCGCCGCAGATGGCGGCGTTGAGGGCAAACGTGAACGCATAGACGCGCTCGGTATCGATGCCCATGACCCGCGCCGCCCGGGGATCCTGGGCCGTCGCCCGGATCGCCTGGCCCATGCGGCTGTACTTCATGAAGGTAATCACAAGGGTGGCCAGAACGCCGGCCAGGAGGAAGGAAATCAACTTGATATCCGCCACCGTGACCATGCCGCCCAGGTACGAGCGAATCGCGAACCCCGATTCGGCCACCATCACGTCGGGGCTGAATATCAGGTTCAACAACTGCTGTATGACAATGGCCATGCCAAACGTGGCAAGCAGCGACGTAAACAGATCCTTGCCGACGACCCGGTAGATGATCACCCGGTAAACCACCCAGCCGAACCCGAACATGAAGACGATGGCCACGGGCAGGCCGAAAATCGGGTGAATACCCAGCTTGGTCATGACGAACGCGATGTAACCGCCCATCATGACGAAATCGCCCTGGGCCAGGTTCTTGACGTTCATCACCCCCCACACCAACGCCAGTCCGTAGGCCGCCAGCACGAAGATGGCGCCGATGAAAAGCCCGTCCAGCAAGAGCTGCACGTTCAGCAGTGGCGCGATGCCGAGCAGGGCGATGTTATCGAGCATTCGTGGAATTTCCTTCGTGCCTGGCCGACAAGCCGCCGCCCCCGCCCGGGGGCGGGGGCGGACGGACCAGGTGTTACCGGTTCAAGCCCCTTACATGCCGGGCACTTTGCGCGGCCAGTTCACCTTGTGCGACGCCCATTTGGACGGCGCCACCACATTAAACTTGCCGTCCTGGATCTGGCGCAGAACCATCGGCTTGGCGATATTGTTGCCCCCGGGAGCGAACCGGATGTCGCCGTAGAAGGTCTTCATATTGGTCTCGGAGAGGGCCTGGCGAAGCTTTTCGGTGTCGAACGAGTTCGCCCGCTCGAAGGCATCCTTCCACACCAGCACGGCCGCCGAAGCCTGGGCCGCCTGATAGGGCACGTTCCGGTAGCCGTCGTAGGTTGCCTTGAAGAGCTTGTCGTACTCGGCCGCGGTGCCGAAATACTTGCCCTTGTAGCTCAGGGTTTCCGCCCATTGGGTCGGGCACAGGAAGTCGTTCGTCGCGGCGCCGAACTTCTTGACGATCTTCGCCGCCTCGCAGTGGGTTATGGCGATCATCGGCACGTCGATCTTCAGCTCCTTGATCTGACGCGCCGCCGTCGCCGCGCCCTTGGAGTGCCCCGAAATCACCAGGAGGTCGGGTTTCAGCGCCTTGACCTTGGTCAGGGTCGCCGACATGTCGGCGAGGTCGCGCGGCAGCTTGTCGTCGATGACGATCTTCATGCCGAACTTTTTGATGTCGTCGATGACACCGGCCCTGACGTCGAGCGAGAACGGATCGTTCTCGAACGCCATCGCCACCCGCACATCGGACGGCTTCTTGCCGGCCTTCTTGGCCATTTCGGCGGCCAGGGCGATGGAGCTGGCCAGATACTGCTCCGACGTGGACAGCACCGCGAACAGGTACTTGTAGCCCTGGGTGAACAGGGACCGCGACGCGCCCTCGGCTTCGACCATGGGAATCTTGTACTTTTCGGTGATCGGGGCCATGGCCTTGGTGGTCGCCGAACTGTACGGGCCAAGAATGAATTTGATGCCGTCCTGCTTGATCAGCCGTTCGGCCAGTTGGGCGGTGCGCAACGGCGTCGACTCGTCGTCGTAGTACTTGATCTTCAGCTTGTACATCTTGCCGCCGACCTTGACGCCGCCCATCTCGTTGATGCGCTTGACGCCGAGGTCGTAGCCGTTGGAGGCATGGATGCCGTTGGTCGAATACTTGCCGGTGAACGAGATGGCGGAACCGATGATGATGGTGTCGCCCTCGACCTTGGCGTGCGCCGGACCGGCGGCGACAAGACCCGCCGCGGCCACCCCGAACGCCAACGCGGTCAGGAACTTAAAGTGTTTTGACATAAGGTTCTCCTCCCAAACGATTTTATCCGCTCAACGCAGGTCCCAGCGCCCGCGCATGCCGAACTGCCGTGCACCCGGCCGCTGACGATAGGTTGGCGCGATTGTATCGGAGTATGGGCAAACCGCAACATCAAACCATCAAAGCGGGAAGCACCGCTTGGTGATCCGGGCCTCGGGATCGGCCTCGATCGATGGCAGGCAGGGACAAGCCCGCTGGAACACCGAGGCTTTAAAAACCGTTATATGCCGCCACGGGGCCTGTTCCCGGGCACCCAGGACCGCACGGCTACCGGGCTGCCCGTCTGGGAGCGCAGGACCTTCGGTTTCAAAACCTGGTCCAGCGCCGGCGCATCCTGCGCCCCGGCGAACGAACGCCGCATGGAGGCGTGGCCGATTTCGGCCCGCAGGCCTCTCCTCGATGCTTCGCGGTAGGCCTCGGTCTCATTGGTTATCCGTGTCAGGCGCTCGGTCGAATGGTGGCCAAAGCGGCGCCAGATACTTCGCAGGAACGACTCCACGTCCTCGGGCACGATCAGGTCCACGTCCACCTCGGGGCGCCCCTTGGCGAAGGCCTTGTAAATGGTGGGCTCGATGGGACCGAATTCCTCGGCGACGAAGACGGCCGGCATCAGGCGGCACCCGGAATAGGCCACCGCATAGTAGGCCTGGGCCAAAAACATCAGGCGATGGAGCTTCTGGGGTTGCAGGTATTCGTTTTCGTTCAGCGCCATGTCGGAGAACCAGAAGGCCACGTCGAAGGCGGATTCCACTGCAGCCGGCATATTTCCCCCAAGTCCTCGCAGCCTGCGGGTTCGCATCACCCGCAAAGGCAGCCTTGCCTGTAAGCACCGGCGAATATAGGGTGACAAGGAAAACAAAGGGTTAACCCACCGGACCGGCGGCCATGGACCCAGCGCCCATGGCGACAATGGACGGGGTCCGGACCTCCGTTTCCCGTGGGGCGGTGCGGCGCCAGCCATGGCCGACGAATTCTCTGCAAAACGGAACCAAACAGGGGCGCCCCGCCCCGATCCCCCGCCCGCGCAAGCCGGCGACCGGGCCACGGGCTTGAGCCCGGCGGTCTGGGCCACGGGCCTGATCCTGATCGCGGTCGTTTTGCTGGTGGTTTTCGGCGCCTGAGGCGGCCGTCCATCCCGGCGTGCGGCCGTTCCCGTGGCATCGCCCGGGGAGGAAGGCGCAGTCCAGGTTACAGGGCCACTTGGTGTAATACCAAGGGAAGCTGATCATGACCCATAGAGACGGCTTACCAAGGTTTTCGGCAAGGAGCGTGCGCCGTGGCGATGCGGGGCATCGCGAAGCGTGCGCGACGCCGTCCGAAAGCCTTGGTAAGCCGCCGTTGCGGTCGCGTATGCGGCCCGTCGGAGGGCGTCGAAAAGTTTTGACGATGCGCCGCATCGCCTGCAACTTTCCTCCTGCCCGACGAGCCGCCTACGCGATCTCTATGAGTCCTGATCAGCGCCCCTTGGTATAAGGCGGGCGAAGAATGCAGGACGACCTCGACACCATCAAGACTCGGATCCTCGCGGCCACGGCCGCCGCCAACTCCCTTGAAAGTCTTGAACGGGTGCGCGTCGAGGCCCTCGGCAGGAAAGGGCGGATCACGGCGCTGATGAAGGGTCTGGGCGCCATGGACCCGGAGACGCGTAAATCCGCCGGCGCCGCCCTCAACGTGCTCAAGGACGACGTCGCCGCCGCCATCGAGGCGCGCCAGGAAGACCTCGCCGGCGCCACGCTCGATGCGCGGCTCATGGAGGAAAAGGTGGACGTGACGTTGCCCGTGCGCGCCGAAGGCCGGGGACGCGTCCATCCCATCACCCAGACCATCGACGAGGTCATCGCCATCTTCGGCGAGATGGGCTTCACGGTCGCCGAGGGTCCGGACATCGAGGACGACTGGCATAACTTCACGGCTCTCAACATCCCGCCGGAGCACCCGGCGCGCCAGGAGCACGACACCTTCTATCTGCCGGGCATGGCGGGCGGCCACCGCAGGGTGCTGCGCACCCACACCTCGCCGGTTCAGATCCGCACCATGGGCGAGCAAAAGCCGCCGCTGCGCATCATCGTGCCCGGTCGCACGTACCGCTGCGATTACGACGCGACCCATTCGCCCATGTTCCACCAGGTGGAGGGCCTGGTGGTGGACGAGACCACCCACATGGGCCACCTGAAGGGCTGTCTGATCGAGTTCTGCCGGGCCTACTTCGGCGTCGAGGATCTGCCCGTGCGCTTCCGCCCCAGCTACTTCCCCTTCACCGAGCCCTCGGCGGAAGTGGACATCGGCTGCACCCGCGCCGGCGGCGCGTTCCGCATCGGCCACGGCGACGACTGGCTGGAAATCCTCGGCTGCGGCATGGTCCATCCCAAGGTCCTGGAAAACTGCGGCATCGATGCGGCCAGGTACCAGGGCTTCGCCTTCGGACTGGGCGTCGAGCGCATCGCAATGCTGAAGTACGGAATCGGGGATCTGCGCACCTTTTTCGAGTCCGACCTGCGGTGGCTCAGGCACTATGGATTCCCCGCCCTTCACATTCCCAGCATGGTCGGAGGGCTGAATCCGTGAAGGTGCCGCTCAGCTGGCTCAAGGACCACCTGGACACCGACGCCCCGGTCGACGAGATCGCCCGACGGCTGACCATGGTCGGCCTGGAGGTGGAAGAGGTGATCGACCGTTCCCACGGGCTGGCCGGGTTCGTGGTGGCGCGGGTGCTGACGGCGGAGCCCCATCCCAACGCCGACCGCCTTACGGTCTGCCGGGTGGACACGGGCAGCGCAACCACCCAGGTGGTGTGCGGCGCCGCCAACGCGCGCGCCGGCATGTTGGGCGTGTTCGCCGCCGCCGGGGCGGTCATTCCGGGCACCGGGATGCGGCTCAAGAAAGCCAGCATCCGCGGCGTGGAAAGCAACGGCATGCTGCTTTCTGCGCGCGAGGTGGGCCTGAGCGACGAGCACGAGGGGATCATCGAGCTCCCCGGGGACGCGCCGGTGGGCGCGCCCGCCGCCGGCGTCATGGGCCTCTCCGATCCGGTGATCGACATCGCGGTCACGCCCAACCGGGGCGACTGCCTGGGCATCCGGGGGATCGCCCGGGATCTGTCGGCGGCCGGGCTGGGGACCCTGAAGCCCGTCGACGCGGACCCGGTCCCGGGCACGTTCAGGAGTCCCATCGCCGTCGATCTGCAGTTCGACGCCGAATGCGCCGACGCGTGCCCCTATTTCGTCGGCCGCGCCATCCGTGGCGTCAAAAACGCGGAAAGCCCCGGATGGCTCAGGGACAAGCTGGGGGCCGTCGGGCTGCGGCCCATTTCGGCCCTGGTCGACATCACCAATTACCTCACCATCGGCCTGTGCCGGCCCCTGCACGTGTTCGATGCCGACAAGGTCGGCGGCGACCTCCACGTCCGCCTGGCCCGGGCCGGGGAATCGCTGCCCGCGCTGAACGGCAAGGTGTACGAACTGGACGCCGGGATGACGGTCATCGCCGACGACCACGGGGCCGAGGCATTGGGCGGCGTCATCGGCGGCGAGCGGACGGGCTGCACCGCGGACTCGGTCAACATCTTCGTCGAATCGGCGCTGTTCGATCCCGTGCGCACGGCGGCGACGGGTCGCAAGCTCAACCTGATGTCGGACGCGCGCTACCGGTTCGAGCGCGGGATCGACCCCGCTTTCCTGGTCGATGGCATGGAGATCGCCACCCGCCTGATCCTGGATCTGTGCGGCGGCGAGCCTTCGCAACTGGTGATCGCCGGCGCCGAGCCGCCGCCCAGGCGCCCCATCGCGTTGCGCCCCGGCCGCGTCGGCACCTTCGGCGGCGCGGACGTCCCTGCACACGAGGTGGAGCGGATTCTCACCGCCCTCGGCTTCACCATCGACAAGGATGGCGAAACGCTCACCGTCGGCGTCCCGTCGTGGCGCAGCGACATCGTCGGCGAGGCCTGCCTGATCGAAGAGGTGGTGCGCATCCACGGCTACGACCGCATTCCGGCGTTGCCCCTGGAACGCACCACGCCGCTGCCCCATCCCGCGCGCGCGCCCGAGCAGCGCCGCCGCGCCGCCGCCGGGCGGGTGCTGGCCGGGCGCGGCCTGGTCGAGGCGGTCACCCTGTCATTCATCGCCTCGGGCGACGCGGCGCTGTTCGGCGGCGCGCCGGAATCGACGCACCTGGTCAACCCGATCAGCAGTGAGCTGGATGTGATGCGTCCCTCGGTGCTGCCCAACCTGATCGCCGCCTGCGGATCGAACGCCGACCGCGGCGCCGCCGACGCCGCCCTGTTCGAGGTCGGTCCCCAATACGCCGGCGACGAGCCCCAGGACCAGGCCACGGTGGCCGCCGGCGTGCGCGCCGGGCGCACGGGCCCACGCAACTGGGCGGATTCGCCCCGGCCGGTGGACGTGTTCGATGCCAAGGGCGATGTCCTGGCCGTTCTCGCCGCCCTCGGCGCGCCGTCCGAAAGCCTGCGGGTTTCCGCCGACGCGCCGCCGTGGTACCACCCGGGACGGTCGGGGACCGTGCGTCTGGGCCCGAAAACGGTGTTGGCGTGCTTCGGCGAGATCCACCCCGGCGTGCTCGGAAAGATGGACGTCAAGGGCCCCATCGCCGGGTTCGAGGTCTTCCTCGACCATCTTCCCAAATTGAGGGCCCGGAAAAGCGCCGCCAAGCCACACCTGGAGCTGTCGCCCTTGCAGCCGGTGGAGCGGGACTTTGCCTTCGTCGTCGACGAGGACGTGGCCGCCGATGCGGTCCTCGCCGCCGCCCGCGGCGCCGACAAGAGCCTGATCGCCGAGGTGCGCGTGTTCGACGTCTTCTCCGGCGGCAACGTGGGCGCCGGCAAGAAGTCCCTGGCCATCAACGTCACCCTGCAACCCACCGAAAAGACCCTCACCGACGCGGAGATCGATGCCGTGGCGCGAAAAGTGGTGGCCAGCGTGGAAAAGGCCACCGGCGGCACCCTGAGGACGTAATACCAAGGGGCGCCGATCATGACCCGACGAGCCGGCTTACCAAGGCTCTCGGCCAGGAGCGTGCGCCGTGGCGATGCGGGGCCATCGTCAAGCGTTCCCGACGCCCCGGGGAGACGGGAAAAGCGATCGTATGGGTGCAATTTAGCTGATACAGGCCACTCGGAAAGACCTGAAGCCCTCCAGGAGCGTGCCGTCGGGCGGCGGCATTCCGTCAAGGGCCGCGACCAGCCTGCCGTCCAGGCCCAGCACCCGGTCCCCGAGTTCGACCATCAACCGATTGGGACAGATGTGCGGCGCCCGCTCGCACAGCATGCGCGCGACCTCCGCCTCCCGGCCGGGATTTTTTTGCGCCAACAAAATCATCAGCGCCGCCGGCGACCGCGACCGCCCGCCCGCGCAATGCACAAGGAGAACTGTTTTCCCGTCCCACCGGGCGCCGAACTCGAGCAGACGCCGGATGTGATCCTCACGCGGGTGGATGGTACCGGGTTGTGGCGCAACGATGTCGTCCACCTCGATCTTCAGGTGCATCGCCGGGTACACGCCGCCGGGCGTCGCGATCATCGCCTCGGGCTCGAGCAGCGAGACGAGCCGCACCGGTTTCACCCGGGATATCGCCCAGTCCAGGCCCGACAGGTGGGTCAGTGCGATCATGCCCGGTCACGACGCAAGGGAAGGCCCCGTCCCGGGCCGGCCCCAAACCGGTCCGCGCCCGGCCCGCCGGTCACGGAAAGGGCTCCCGTCCGGCGAAGCGGGCCGCCGGGCCCAGGGATTCCTCGATGCGCAAGCCCTCGTTCCACTTGGCCATCCGTTCCGAGCGGGCGAACGAGCCCACCTTGATCTGGCCGGCGTCCCAGCCGACGGCCAGATGGACGATGGTCACGTCCTCGGTTTCCCCCGAGCGGGCCGAGACGATGGTCCCCCATCCGGCGGCCCTGGCCGCCTCCAGCGCCGCCCTGGCCTCGCTCAGGGTGCCCGCCTGGTTGGGCTTGACCAGCACGGCGTTGCACGCACCGACTGCGGCGGCGCGGCGCACCCGCCCGGCGTCGGTGACCAGGAAATCGTCGCCGACGACCTGGACCTTGCCGCCGACGGCGCGGGTGAAGCGGATGAAGCCCTCTTCGTCGTCCTCGGCCAGGGGGTCCTCGATGGAGACGATGGGGTAGCGCTCGATCCAGCCGGCCAGCATTTCGCCCAGGCCGTCCGAGTCCATCTCCCGTCCCTCGAGGCCCAGGCGGTAGCGCCCGCCGCCGCCCAACTGGGACGCCGCCACGTCGAGGCAGACGGCGATCTGCTCGCCCGGCACGAAACCGGCGTCCTCGATGGCACGGACCAGGGTTTCCAGTCCTTCCTCGTTGGTGGCGAACACCGGCCAATAGCCGCCCTCGTCGGCCACCCCCTGAAGGGTGCCGGCCTGTTCCATCAGGCGGCCGGCGGCCCGGTACACCTCCGCCGTCCACTCCAGGGCCTGGCAGAAGCTGTCCGCCGCCAGGGCCACGACCATGAAGTCCTGGATGTCCACCCGGCGTCCCGCGTGGGCGCCGCCGCCGAAGATCTGGACCTGGGGCACCGGCATGCGGCCGGGCTTTTCCCCGCCCAGGTGCCGCCACAGGGGCTCCCCGGCGGCGGCCGCGGCGGCGTGGGCCACGGCCATGGACACGGCGATGAGGGCGTTGCCGCCGAGGCGCCCCTTGTCCGGCGTGCCGTCCAGGTCGACCAGGATGCGGTCCACCGCTTCCTGGCCGGCGGCATCGGCGCCGCAAAGCGCCGTGGCGATTTCGCCGTTGACATGGGCGACGGCCGTTTGCACGTCGAAGCCGCCGAAACGGTCTCCGCCGTCGCGCAGGTCCACGGCCTCGCCCCTGCCCCGGGACGCCCCCGCCGGCGCGATGGCCCGCCCCACGGCGCCGCCGGTGAGACGGACCTCGGCCTCGACGGTGGGGCGGCCGCGCGAGTCCCACACCCGCCGTCCCTTCACCTGGGCGATGGCGGTTTCCGTCATGGGTCGATCTCTGTCGCCCAGGCGCCGCGCACGGCGTCCAGGGTGTCCACCGGCGCCGCCAGCAGCGCCCGCGCCACCCGGCGGACACGGTCGACGTCGGATCGGCGGGTGAGGTACTCGACCGGCGACTTGCCGTCCACCCGGGCCAGCAACAACCCGGGCAGCAGGCGGGCGGTGCGGGCCTCCAGCCCTTCCCGGTCCTCCCAGTCCACGCCGGCCCGATAGGCGCCGGCAAGGGCGTCGAAGCAGGCCAGGAAACCGCGCGCCGCCCGCGGCGTCCACAGGCATTTCAGCAAAAGGTGGTTGAGGCAGAACGCCAGATCGAAGGCCGGGTCCCCGTACCAGGCGCACTCGGCGTCCAGGAAAACGGGGCCCTCGGGCCCGACAAGGATGTTCTTCGGGCTGACGTCGCCGTGGACCAGCGCCCGCTTGGTCCCGGCGGTGGTCTCGGCAAGGGCCCCCAGGGCGGCGGCGCGGTCGGGATGGGCGCGGCCGGCGGCGAGCAGGTAGGGCTCCAGGCGGATGGAGTGGAAGATGTGATCGGTGGCGAAACGCCCGGCGACGGCCGTGTCTCCGGCCGTCGCCGCGTGGATGCGGACCAGCCGTTCGCCGACGGCCCGGGCCGTGTCCGCCTCGGCCACGCCGTCACGGAGGCGCGCCTTCCACAAGCGGTGGGTGCCGGGGTCGAGGAAGCGCATGACGAACATGCCGGCTTCGGCGTCGGCGCCCAACACCTCGGGCACGGCCCCGGGGACGATCGCCTGGGCGGTCTGCATCCAGGCGAACTCGTAGGCGTTGCGCTCGACGGGCGCGCGCCAGTCGGCCGCCACCCGAAGCCTGGGCAGGGCGCGCTTGATGCAGGCCGGCCCCGAAGGCAGCTCGATGCGCCAGATGTCCGAAGAGACGCCGCCGGTCAGCCGCACCGCGCGCACGTGTTCGCCGGGCGCCGCCAGCCCCATGCGCGCCAACGCCGCGCCGACGTCATCGGGGAGCGGCGCGGGTCTCTCGTTCGGCATGGCCTTTTCCATGGGTCGGGGAGTTCCCTTCTGAACAGGGTCCCGGCGTACCGGCGCCGTCCAGTATTCAGAAAGGCCGGTGGCGATGCAATCCCGCTCCTCCGGCGCAAGGGCCGTCCCACACGCCGGGGAATGGCCGCACGCCCCGGCCGCCCGTATGTGGGGTGACGGTTTGTGTTAGGATTTGGGCCACCGTCCCCCCGGAAGTGCCGGGGAAACCAGGGGAAGACCGGCGATGAAGGTGGTGTTTCACTATGACGCGGGGCCTGGGCTGGTGCGCCGGCTGGCGGCCCTTTCCGCCGAAGGGCTGTCGGTCGCCCCATGCGCCGAAGGGGACGACGCCCGGTTCTTGCGCCTCATGGCCGGGGCCGAGGTGCTGTGGCATGTGCTGCGGCCGGTGACCGCCGAGGTCATCGCCGGTGCCCCGCGCCTGCGCCTCATTCAGAAGATCGGCGTCGGTCTCAACACCATCGATATGGAGGCGGCGCGGGGGCGCGGCATCGCGGTGGCCAACATGCCCGGGACCAACAGCCGCGCCGTGGCCGAGATGACGCTGCTGCTCATGCTCGCCGCGCTGCGCCGGCTGCCCGCCTTCGACGCCGGCATGCGGCGCGGCGCCGGCTGGGACTGGCCGCCCCGGATGCAGGACGGGCTGGGGGAAATCTGCGGACGGACGGTGGGACTGGTGGGGTACGGCGCGGTGCCGCGCATCCTGGCGCCCATCCTCGGGGCCATGGGAGCGTTCGTGCTGTACACGGCGACGGCGCCGAAGCCCGACGCGGCCGGCGACTGGCGGCAATTCGACGACCTGCTGGCCGAGTCCGACATCGTGTCGTTGCACCTGCCGCTGACGGAAGAGACCGCAGGCGTGGTCGATGCCGACGCCCTGGCGCGCATGAAGCCGGGGGCGGTGCTGGTGAATACGGCGCGCGGCGGGCTGGTCGACCAGGCGGCGCTGATCGAGGCGCTCACGCAGGGACGCCTCGGCGCCGCCGGGCTCGACGTCTTCGCCGCCGAACCGGTCCCCGACGGCGATCCCCTGCTTCGGTTGGAGAACGTGGTGATCACCCCCCACGTGGCGTGGCTGAGCGGGGAAACCCTCGAGCGCAGCCTGGAGGTGGCGGTCGAGAACTGCCACCGCCTCGCCCGCGGCGAGGCCCTGCTGCACCAGGTGGCGTGAGGGAAGCGCCGAACGATATCCGTGGGGCCGCGGGAACCCGGCCCCCTCACCGGTACGCTCGAACGTGATACACGGCGACCACGACCGCCGCCGCCAGCACGATGAACGGCAGATAGGGCACGACCCGGTGGAAATGTTTCATGGTTCTGTTCCACCACCCTAAATGCGGAACGGCAGGGTAAAGAAAAAGTCTATGACGTACAGGGTTCCGGCGACAGCCGTAATCCCGCCAAGCATGGCTTTCAGGAAATGCTCGGGAACGAAGCGCTGGGTCTTGGCGGCGCACCAGGACCCGAAGATGCCGCCGGCGGCGGCAAAGAACCCCCACGCCCACTCCGGTTGAATGGTGACGCCGGTGAACGCCGGCACGATGACGCCGTAGGTGAAAAGACCGACGGCGGAAAGGACGATCACGTAGGGGATCGTCGCCGCCACCAGGACGTACATGGGCAGTCCGTAAATGGCGGCGAAGATCGGGACCAGCAGGAATCCGCCGCCGACGCCGAGGGCCGCCGATATGACCCCGACCAGGGCCCCGGTGACGAACAGGACGGGCAGGCTGACGGTCCAGGTGACGTCCCAGAAAGCGATGGTGAGGCGGCCCCCGCCCCGGGAAACCGTTTCGATGCCGATGCCGGCGGGGATGCCGGTCGGCGGCAGGCCGGCGTCCCGCCGTGTTTTCGCCGCGGCGGCGAACTTGGCCTCCACGCCGCCGGCGGGGTACCTCTTGCGAAAACCCCGGTAAGACGCGTGACTCAGGTGCGCCCCGGCGAAGATCAACGACAGACCGACGACCAAGGTGAACGGCTTGACGTCGGACAGCAGGGTCAGGCGGACGAAAGGCCCGATCAGGCCGCCGACGACCCCGCCCAGGCAGACCCACAGCGCGAAATCGAGGTTCCACTGCCTGTTGCGGCGGTAACCGAACAGCGCGCCCAGGGGATTGAGAAAGGTGAGGAGCTGCGTCGTCGGCGTCACCGGCAGGCCGGTGAACTGCAGGATGGACATGGTGTAGGGCAGCGCGAAAATGCCCGCCGCCTCGCCGACGACGGCCATGGTGTAGCCCGTCCACGCGCCCATCCACACCAGATGCCAGATGGGAACCCGGACGCCGGCCAGGGGAAAGGCAATGTCCGCGCCCGGCACGAACCCGTGCTGGAGGTACGCGCCGGCGAACCCCAGCGCCATGACCACGGCGATGATCGGGAACTGCTCGGTGAAGAACTCTTTGCCGATGGACGAGGATTCTCTCACGCCAATGGTTTTCGCCGTTTGCCGCCCCGTTCGGCGGCCGCGATCACCCCGCGGCATTCACCGGTTGCCCGGATTTTGAACCGTACTAATTCCCAGACCGGGCACCGTCAGTCAAGTCATTGCCATTCGGAGGGGCGGCCCCGGGCGACGGTGGCGTATCGCGGAAAGCGCCGGCCGGGCCGCGCGCCGCCAAAAGGGGCGTTGCCCCATTTTATCCCCACCAAGGGCCAACGGCCCTTGGAACCCAATTCAAGGGGGTCCAGGGGTTTTGACCCCTGGCCGGGGTATGGGGGCGGAGCCCCCCATCGCCGTAAGGCCGGGGGTGGTCTTTCCGGCGTCCGGAAAGAGTTGGCGCGCCCGGCGGGACTCGAACCCACGACCCCCAGATTAGGAATCTGGTGCTCTATCCGGCTGAGCTACGGGCGCGCGAAGGGCCCATAGGGGCGTCTTATAGCACACCCGGGCGGCGGCGCATCAACGGGCGCCGGGGCGCCGGGTATCGCAGGCGGGCCCTTACCGGCCGAACAGGGTGTCGAAGGGGATGGAGTAATACAGCATGGCCGATTCGGTGCCCGGGTTGGCATCGCCGAGGCTGGCGTTGGACAGGTGGGAAATGGCCACGCCCAGCCGCGAGCGGTCGTCGAAGCGGTAGGCGAATTCGATCTGCGAGCGGAACTCCACCACGTGGCCGAGGTCGAGCCCGTTTCCCTCCTCGTAGAGTCCGGGCGCGAAGCTCGGCGTCACCACGATGCGGTTGCCGAAATAGACGTCCACCAGAACGCCGGCAAAGCCGTAAAAGCCGCCGTCCGTGGTCGCCATCAGGCCGCCGAAGGGCTTGAAGATCCAGAACTTCGCATCCGAGCGGTACTCGCCGCGGAACTCGATGGCGGTGTTCTTGGTGCGGTTCCAGTCGAAATAGCCCACGGCCACCGACAGGAAATCCGGATCGTCCGCACGGGCCGCGCCCGAGGCGAGAAGCACCCCCGCCGCGGTGGCCGCGGCAACCCCGATGAAACCTCCCCTCGGCACGGTTTCTCCCCCTGAAAAACGCTTGGCCGCCAGCATCGTACGGGAAGGACGGTACGTTGCAAGGGATTTGCCGCCGGTCCCGCCCCTGGCTTCACCCGTCGTCGGGGACATTCCCAGCCGTCATAAAGCGAACCGATGACGTCATACCAAGGGCCGGCGGCCCTTGGAACCCAAGGGATGCGGGGGCTACTAGCGCAGGGTCTTGAATTTTTCCGTGGCCCCGACCAGGGCCGAGCGGATGCCGGGCTCCATGGCCGAATGGCCGGCGTCGGAGACGATGACGTACTCGGCCTCGGGCCAGGCGCGGGCCAGTTCGTCCGCGGTGACGGCGGGGCAGACGATATCGTAGCGCCCCTGGATGATGACCGCGGGGATTTTCCTCAACCCCCCCACGTTGTCGAGCAGGAAGTCTTCGTCGACGAACATGTCGTGCCTGAAGTAGTGGGCCTCGATGCGGGCCAGGCTCAGGGCGGCCCGGTCGACACCGCCCCCGACGGCGCCCTCGGCCTTGGGCAGCAGGGTGGAGCAGGTGTTCTCGTAGCGGCTCCATGCCCGCGCCGCCGGCATGTGCACCGCCGGGTCGGCATCGGTGAGGCGGCGGTGGTAGCCGTCCAGAAGGTCGCCCCGTTCGCCCTCGGGCAGGAACCCGGAAAATTCCCGCCACGCCTCGGGGAAGACGGCGCGCATTCCGTACAGGAACCAGTCGCGCTCGCGCTTGCGGCACAGGAAGATTCCGCGCAGCACGAACCCCGTGCAGTGCTCGGGCCTTTGGATTCCATAGGCCAGGGCCAGGGTGGCGCCCCATGAGCCGCCGAAGACCAGCCAGCGTTCGACGCCCAGGTGGCGGCGCAGGGTGTCGATATCCTCGATCAGGTGCCCGGTCGTGTTGTCGCGCAGCTCGGCGAAGGGTCTTGAACGGCCGGCGCCGCGCTGGTCGAAGATGATGATGCGGTAGTGGCGCGGGTCGAAGAACCGCCGGTGCACCATCCCCGCCCCGGCGCCGGGGCCGCCGTGCAGGAACACCACCGGCTCGCCGTCCGGGTTGCCCGACTGCTCCCAGTACATCTCGTGACACGGGTCGAGCGCCAGCATGCCGTGGTCGAACGCCTTGATCTGGGGGAAAAGGTCGTATCGCTCGCTGTGTGCGTCCATTGGCCGATCCAGAAGGTTTCGCCGCCGGGTGATTATACCAAGGGGCGCTGATCATGGCTCATAGAGATCGCGTAGGCGGCTCGTCGGGCAGGAGGAAAGTTGCAGGCGATGCGGGGCATCGTCAAAACTTTTCGACGCCCTCCGCCGGCCCCATACGCGACCGGAACGGCGGCTTACCCAGGCTTTCGGACGGCGTCGCGCACGCTTCGCGATGCCCCGCATCGCCTGGGCGCACGCTCAGGGCCGAAAACCTTGGTAAGCCGGCTC
>JACZWD010000017.1 GCA_022572335.1 Pseudomonadota bacterium | reverse complement strand
GCGAAGCGGTGTCGGGCATCCACGACATCCATACCCACGATACGTCCACCTATTCCCTGGCCCATTTCTCGCACCGCCTGGCGGGCATCTTCAATATCCGGGACCGGCTGTACCGCAAGAAGTTTTTCATGAAGTTCACCAACAACCTCCTGATCGCGCTGACGCCGCTGCTTTTCTATTCCGTCGGCGGCGTATTGATCATTCGCGGCGACCTCACCCTCGGCGCGCTGGTCGCCGTGCTGGCCGCCTACGCGAACTTCACCACGCCGTGGAAAGAGCTCCTGAAGTACTACCAGCGCATGGCCGATGCCCGCATCAAGTATGGGCAGCTGATCGAACAGTTCCAGCCGACCGACATGCTGGACCCATCCCTGCAGCGTGACCGTCCCCAGACCATCGAACCGATCACGGCCCCGCTTTCCCTGCAGCACGTCACCCTCGCCGACGAGGACGGGATCGAGACGCTCACCGGCGTGACCTTTCAGGCCGATCCGGGCAGCCACATCGCCATCGTCGCCGGCGGCGCCGACCGGGACAAGCTCGCCCAGGTGCTGGCGCGGCTGCTTTTCCCGACCCGCGGCAAGATCATGATCGGCGAGGATAACCTTTCCACCATGCACGAGGCGGTGATCGGGTCGCGCATCGGCTATGCCGGGCCCGACTCCTACATCTTCGACGGAACCATCGCCCACAACGTGCTCTACGGATTGAAACATGCGCCGACGTCCGAGCCCGACATGGACGCCAAACGCCGCCGCGCCTACAAGGAATCGGTGGCCTCGGGCAACAGCACCGACGACATCGACGCCGAGTGGATCGATTTCAAGCTTCTCGGCATGTCGGGCACGCCGGAGCTCATGGACTGGTGGGTGCGGGTGATCCAGGCCCTCGAGATCGAGGACGCCCTGTACACGCGCGCCCTGAACATGTCCCTCGATGCCGAAAGCCACCCCGGTCTGGCGGACGGCGTATTGCAGGCCCGCGAACGCATCGCGCGGCGGCTCGAGGAAACGCCCGAACTGGCCGACCTGGTGCACGTCTTCGACTTCGACACATACAACGTCAATGCGTCGGTCGGCGAAAACCTCATGTTCGGCGAGCCCGTGACCCCCGAGTTCGCGTTCGAGAACCTGGGTGAAAATCCGTACGTGCGGCGGGTCCTGGAGGAATGCGGCCTGACCCTCAGGTTCCAGGAAATCGGCCTCAAGGCGGCCGCCACCATGGTCGACATGTTCAACGACCTGTCACCCGACGAGCCCCTGTTCGAGGAGTACAGTTTTGTCGACGAGGAAGCCCTGCAGGCGCTCAAGCACGTGAGCAGCCGGGCCAAACGGGAAGGACTGGACGCCCTGTCGGAAGCCGAGCGGTCCCATCTCATGTCGCTGACGTGTCAACTGATCGTCGGCCGTCACCGGCTTGGCCTGATCGAGGACGACATGCAAAGCGCGCTTGTCCGGGCGCGCAAGACCTTTCGCGACAACCTGCCCGAGGACGCGCGCGGCGCCATCGCCTTTTTCGACCGCGACCGTTTCAACGGCCACCTGAGCCTGCAATGCAACCTGTTGATGGGGCGCGTCAACCTTGCCCGGCCGCAGGCCGACGAGAAGGTCAATGAATTGATTCTCGAGGTGCTCAACGAGATAGGCCTCAGGCAAACCGTCGTCCTCGCCGCCACCAATGCGGAAGTCGGCATCGGCGGCAGGCGCATGCCCTTGATCGACCGCCAGAAGATCGCCCTCGCCCGGAGCCTGCTCAAGCGGCCGGATATCCTGATCATCAACGAGGCCCTCAATGCCATCGAGCGCGAGGCGCGGGACCGCATCCGGCGCAACATCTATGACCTCCTGCCCGACACCACGGTGATCTGGATCGACAGCGAGATGCCCGATGTGACCGAGTTCGACCAGGTGCTGGTGCTCAGGAACGGCCGCATTACCGAGCGCATCGTCGAACAGGTGGCCGAGGAAGCGCCGGCGGTCGAGGAACCGGCGGAAGCGGTGGCGGCCGAAGAGGGCGAGGGACCGACGACCCTCGACACCGAGGCTTCGGCCCTGGCGGCCGTGCCGCTGTTCTCGCGCATGGAGCCTGCCCGACTGAAGCTGCTCGCCTTCGCCAGCCGCAGGCTGATCTTCGACGCCGGCGAGGAACTCTTCCACCAGGGCGACCCCGGGGATGCCGCCTATGTCATCCTGGACGGCGAGGCCGACGTGGTAATCGGCGAAGGCGACAAGGAAACCGTCATCAATCGTGCCGGGTCCAACGAACTGGTTGGTGAAATGGCGTTGCTCAGCACCACGCCGCGCTCGGCGACCCTGCGCGCGGTCGGGGAACTCACGGTGCTGGAGCTGAAGAAGGACACGTTCCTCGAACTGATGGAACGCGATCCGCACATCGCCGCCGAGGTCGCCCGGCGCATCAGCGACCGGCTCCTCGACACCATGGAGAAGCTGCAAAAGGCGGCCTGAGCCGACGGTCGAGGGGGCGGCCGGCGATGGAAGGCCTCCGGCGGTGCCTGGAGCGGGGGAATGGATAACGAAGACGGTCTCTACGGGGACATTCTCAAGGGGCTGGCCGTATATTTCGACAGCGCCTTCGTTTCCGATATCCGCGAGACCGCCCGCCGCTTTCCCCGGCGCGAGCTCGGCTACGCCCTGAACCACAACCAGACCGCCAGCAAGACGTGGCTGATGGACGCCCTGCACGGGGCCACGGGCGGGCGCGTGGGAACCGTCTGCATTGTCGGCGGGTGGTACGGCGTCCTCGGCGCCATGCTGCTCCATGACCGGCGGTTCGACGTGGAAAGGGTGCTCAACGTGGATATCGACCCCTCCTGCGCGCCGGTGGCCGAGAGTCTGAACCGCACCCATGTGGCGGACGGAAAGTTCCGCTGCCTGACCGCCGACATGTACGAACTGGACTACCGGGGAACGGACTGGCAAGGGCAAGGAGAAGACGGAGGGCGGCGGTCCGCCGGTCCCGACCTGATCATCAACACGGCGTGCGAGCACCTGGCGCGGTTCGGCGAATGGTACGGGCGCATCCCCGAGGGCATGCTCGTGGCCCTGCAGTCAAACGATTTCTTCGATTACCGGGACCATGTGAATTGCGTTCCCACCCTGGCGGCGTTCAAGGACCGGGCGCCCATGGCCGAGGTGTTGTTCGAAGGGGACCTCAAGCTCAAGAAATACACCCGCTTCATGCTCATCGGCCGCCGGTAGAATCCTTTTCCGGGATGCTTCGGCCGTCGGCGCCACGGTCTTTCAGCCAATCGCAGACCAGCCGGGCGCTCGTCTTCGCCCCGTTCAGGTCCGGGCGCGCCGCGTCCGCCGGGGGTGCCTGGAAGGCGGAGTCGATCGCCGCGGCCAGGGTTTCAGGCGAAAGCCGGTCCTCGGTCACCACCCGGGCCAGGCCGCGTTCGGCCAGGCGCCGGGCGCGCAGGGATTGCTCGGTCTCGCCATGGGCCGCGTAGGGCACGATCACCGCCCGGGTTCCGGCGCGGAGGATATCCGCCACCGTGTTGTACCCGGCTTGCGAAACCGATACCGCGCACGCGGCGAGCAGCGCCGGGAAGTCGCGCCGGTGCCTCTCCACGACGACGCCCGCGGGTGCCCGGGCGGCGAGCCCGGCCAACGCCCCGGCGTCCAGGTTGGGCCCCGCCAACAGGCGCCACCGGGCGTCGCCGAGAGACGTCAGCGGGCGCGCATCCATGGCCGTGGCAAGCAGCTTTTCCCCCACCGCGCCGCCCCCCGCCGACACTAAGATGTCGCCGCGGCCCGCCCGGCCGCGTCCGCCGCGCAGCACCCCGGCGCCGGCGATGATGCCCGTGTAGTGCAGCTTGGCGGCAAACGCCCTAGCCTCGGGAAAGGTTTCCTCGAAGCGGACAAACTGGGGGTCGCCGTGGACGAGCACGTGGTCGAAGGATGTCTGTGTAAGCTCCACCGTTTCCGCGATGCGGGCGGGATCGCGTTTGGCCTGCACGATGTCGCGCACCGAGCAGATGGTCAGGGGCCGGGGGGTCGCCTCCTTGGCGGCGGCCAACAGGGGCAGCAGCTCGAAGCGCATCTGCCGGCGGCCGAAGGGGAAGGCCTCGATGATGAGCGCATCGTATCGCCGCCGGTGGAAAAGTTTGAGCAGGTGGTCGCGCCGGCGGGCCTTCCAGGCGTCGTCGACGGGCCGGTCGTCCCCGCCGACGAGGTCGTGGAAGCCGCCGGCCCCGCTTTTCAGGGAGGGAAGCTGAAAGACACGCGCGCCGCCCGTGTCCAGGCCGAGGACGGGCATGCCGCCCGATATCATGTCCACCTCCAGGCGCTCGGCGGCCAAACCCCGGCACAGCAACGCCACGCGCTTGAGGTGGCCGATTCCCAGCAGGTGCTGGACATAGACGAAAACGCTGCTCATTGCCCTTTTTGTGCGGCCGGAACCGGCGCTCAACGCTCCTTGGTATCAGGCGGCGGTGGCGAACTTGGCGATGAGCTGGTCGATCCCGCGTTCGTGGGAGAACGCGGCGCGCACGCGCCGGTGCCCGTTCCCGCCCAGGCGGGCGCGCAGCCCGGGGTCGGCGATCGACCGCCGGAGAGCGTCGGCCAGGGCCGCTTCGTCGTCGGGGGCGACGAGAAGCCCGGTGACGCCGTCCTCGATCAGCTCGGGCGCCGCGGAAACCCAGGTGGACAGGCAGGCCAGCCCCTGGCTTTGCGCTTCCATCAGGACGTTTGCCAGGCCGTCCCGGTCTCCGTTTCCGGCGATGCGGCTGGGCAGGACGAACAGGTCGGCGGCGCGGTAATGGCGGATCACGGTGTCCTGGGTCTGCGCACCCAACCAGGTGACGCGGTCGGAAAGCCCGCTCGCTTCGGCCTGCCGCTTGAGGGCGGGAAGCAAGACGCCGCCGCCGATGTGCACCAGCCGCCAATGCAGGTCCGCGGGCAGGCGGGCGAGCGCCCCCAGGAGGACCCCGTAGCCTTTCTTTTCCACGGCCCGGCCGACCGAAAGCACGATCACCGGGTCGTTCGCGGCGCCGCCGTCACGGGCCGGCCGGGTGAACCCGGGCCGGGGGAACCGGCCGAAGTCGAGGCCGTGGTAAGCAAGTTCGACCCTGTCCGGGGCCGGGGCCAGGGCCGCCAGATGATCGCGCCCGACCGCCGTGCAGGTGACGAGCCACTGGAGGTCGGCCAGCTTTTCCGTTTTCTCCCACTCGGGAATGGTCCAGATGTCCTTGGCATGGGCCGAACAGCTCCACGGCAGGCCGGTCAGCGCGCTGGCGTAGCGGGCGACCGATGCGGGGGTGTGCAGGAAATGGGCGTGCAGGCGCGTGACATGGGCCGCTAACTCGTGGGCCAGCACCAGGGCCTGGCCGAAGCGCCGCACGCGATCGGGCGTCGGCTGCCGCCGCAGGTCGCCAAGCCATGTGCCCAGGGCGGCGCCGTAGCCGGGCCGCCGCCGCCCCGCCCGCCAGGCGCGGAGCACCCGGGCCGGCTCCCGCCACAGGTGTTCCGGCAGGTAATGGACGGGGGCGTGAATGCCCCGGTGCATGGGATGGCGATCCTTATCCGTCGGCCGGCGCAGGGAAAAGATAACGATGTCGAGCCCGCGCCGCTCGAGGGCCAGGATCTCCTGGGTGATGAAGGTCTCCGAGAGCCGGGGATAGCCCTTGAGCACAAAGGCGACGGTTGCGGACACCCCTGCCGTCCTACATCCGCCCCAGAACCCGCCGGCGCGCCGGGGCGGAGCGCTGGGCGACGTGCCTTTGCAGCAAACCGCCGACCGTGGCAAGGCCGTCGAGCAGACCCGGCATCATGACGTCCGAGGGCAGGTTCTGGCGCGGCAGCGCCCGCAACGCCTCGGCCATGATCCGGGCATCCCCGTTCCCGTCCGGGTTCAACAGCTTCACCAACCCCAGTTCCTGCGCCCGGGTGGCGCGGATGAGCTGTTCCTGTCTCGGCTTCAGGCGGGGCACGATAAGGGCGCGTTTGTCGAAGGACAGGATCTCGCACATGGTGTTGTAGCCACCCATGGCGACCACCCCGGTCGATTGCGCCATCAGGATTTCCATGTGGCTGTCGAAGGTGATCGCCTTGACCCGCTGCAGCCGGTTGGCGCGCTCTTCGAATCCGTTGCGCAGCTCCGGCCGCATGAACGGGCCGAGGACGAGCAACGCCGCATGGGGCAGGCCGCCGTCGCTCTCGTAGGCCCGCAACACCCAATCCATCACGAGCGCGCCGTCACCCCCGCCGCCCGCGGTGACAAGCACATAGGGCTCGTCCATGTGCACGACGGGGGACACCGAGCTCGCCTTGGGGACGGCGCGCCGCAGATAGCCGGTGTAGATCATTTTTTGCCGCACCGACGGCGGCACGTCCATGTCGGCCAGCGGATCCCATATTTGCGAAAGCCCGTAGACCCAGATCTCGTCGTACAGGTCCTCCAGCACCGGGACCATGTTTCGGGCGTTCCATTCCCGGCTCAGCAACGCCGGCTCGTCCATGATGTCGCGCAGGCCGAGGACGAGGGTCGTCCCCCGCCCTTTCAGCATGGTCAAGGTGTCCCGGATCTCCTCTTTCAGGCCGAGGGGTTCCTTGTCGACGAGGAACAGGTCGGGCGCGAAGATTTCCGCCGTGTGACGGATGATCGACGCGCGAATGGCCAGGGTCTCCTTGAGGTCGATGTGCAGGCCGAGGGACGTGTATTCACCGCTGTACAGCTTGATGACGCCGGGGATGCGCACGAAATCGACCCGGGCGCGGAAATCGAAGCTGCCGATGATCGGCGATCCCGACAGGATGAGGACGGACAAGCCCTTGAATTGTTCGACCAGGGAATGGGCGATGGTCTGGCAGCGGCGCAGGTGGCCCAGGCCAAACGTGTCGTGGCTGTAAATCAGCAGACGCGCGTTGTGCAGACGATTAGGCATTGCCCGTGATTGTATTTTCGTTTTTGGGATTTCGCGCAGGCCGCGGGGCCGACGTCTCCCCCCGTATGCCAACCGGCTTACCCCCCCCGAACAGACTATGCCATAGGCCCGAGGGGGCCGGAAGCGTTGATTTTCACCGCCCCCTGCACGGGTTTCCCGGTCCCCCGCGGGCCGCGCCCTACTTGTAGGGATCGGCCGCGTCGCGCAGGCCGTCGCCGAAGAAACTGAAGGCGAGGATGATGAGCACCACGGGCACCGCCGGCAGGATCAGCCACGGATACAGGGCCACCACATTGATGTTCTGTGCCTCGTTCAGCAGGACCCCCCAACTGGTGACGGGCGGCCTGAGGCCGATGCCGAGGAAGCTGAGCGCCGTCTCGCCGAGAATCATGGTCGGGATCGACAGGGTCGCCGAAGCGATCAGGTGACTCATGAACCCGGGCATCAGGTGGCGGCCGATGATGCGGCCGGGGCGGGCGCCCATGAGCTGCGCCGCCATGCAGTATTCCTCCTCGCGCAGCGCCAGAAGCTTGGAGCGGACGGCGCGGGCAAGGCCGGTCCAGTCGATCATGGCCAGGATGACGGTGATCCCGAAATAGATGAGGATGGGGCTCCAGGTCACGGGCAACACGGCGGACAGAGCCATCCACAGGGGAATCTGCGGAAACGACTGCAAAATCTCGATCAACCGCTGGACGACCATGTCGACCCAGCCCCCGTAATAGCCCGCCACCCCGCCGATGGTCAGGCCCAGCACGAAGCTGATGGTAATGCCGATGATGCCGATGGTGAGCGATATGCGCGCCCCATAGATTATGCGCGAGAGAACGTCCCGGCCCAGCCGGTCGGTGCCGAGTATGAACAGGGTCCCCCCCGCCGCCGGGCACACCACGTGCAGCCGGGCGGTCGTCAATCCCCAGAAGTCATACGAATCCCCGGAACAGAAGAAACGCAAGGGGTACACCTCTTTGGTGTTTTCCGTGTATTCGCGCTTCAGGTTTTCCATGTTCAGGCGGTACGTCGTTCCGTAGACGAACGGCCCGACGAACCTACCCTTGTCGAAAAGGTGGATCGACTGGGGCGGCGCGTAGATGAAGTCCACGTGCCGCGTGTGCAGGTTGTAGGGCGCCAGGACCTCGCTCACCAGGATGGACGCGTACATCGCCAGAAGAAACCCGCCCGAGATCACGGCCAGGCGATGGCGCTTGAGCTTCCACCACATGAGCCGCCACTGGGACGCCAGGTAGTAGCGCTCCTGCTCGGGCGAAAGGGCTTCGATGGCGCGGGGATCGAACGGCTCGGTGGAGACGTAATGCTCCACCGCCGCGGCCGCCGCCGTGCCCGGCCCGTCCGTCATCGCGTGCTTCCTCCCTGCAGACGGATGCGCGGATCGAGGGCGGCCAGCACGAGGTCGGAGATGAGCACCCCGACCACCGTGAGGGTCGCCAGGAACATCAGGAACGACCCGGCAAGGTACATGTCCTGGCTTTGCAGTGCGGCGATCAATATGGGTCCCGTCGTCGGCAGCGACAGCACGATGGCGACCAGCTCGGCGCCGGAAATGACGCTTGGCAGAAGGCTGCCGATGTCGGCGACGAAGAAGTTGATCGCCATGCGCAGGGGATACTTGATCAGCAACCTGATCTCGGGCAGGCCCTTGGCGCGCGCCGTCACCACGTATTGCTTTTGCAGCTCGTCCAGCAGGTTCGCCCGCAGGCGCCGGATCATCGCCGCGGTCCCCGAGGTGCCGATGACCACGACCGGGATCCACAGGTGCGCGAGGACCGACAGAACCTTGTCCAGGCTCCACGGCTGGTCCAGGAATTGGGGGTCCATCAATCCGCCGATGGACGTGCCGAACACGACGTTGGCCAGGTACAGCAGGATCAGGGCGAGCAGGAAATTCGGCGTCGCCAACCCCACCAGCCCGATGAAGGTGAGGCCGTAGTCGCCCCAGCTGTACTGATGGGTGGCCGAATAGAGGCCGATGGGAAAGGCGATGATCCAGGTGAACAGAATCGTCGCCACGGATATCAGGATCGTCAGCACCAGGCGGTCGCCGACAACCTCGGAAACCGGCAGGCGGTATTCGAAGGAATACCCGAAATCGCCCTGCACCATGCCGACCAGCCAGTGCAGGTAGCGCTGGTACGCGGGCTTGTCGAACCCGTACTGGGTGCGCAGGAACTCGATCTCCTTCGGATCCACGGATTCGCCCTGGCTCTCCAGCTCGGCGACATAGCTTTCCAGGTAATCTCCCGGCGGCAGCTCGATGATGACGAAGACGATGAGGCTGATGGCCAGCAACGTGGGGATCATGATCAACAGACGGTGAACCACATAACCGATCATGGGGTCTTCCTCATCGCTCGCCTCCGGTCGTCTTGCCCAATGGCCCCACACCCGCGGATGCCGCGCGGACGCCTTGGAGACGCATCCCTACTTGCGCGCAAACCAGAACGTATCCGGTTTATAGATGCCGAAATAGGCGCCGGGGTTCCACGCGTAGATACCCTCGGCCGGCACGTTTCTCAGCCGGTTGTTGATGACGACCGGTTGCAAGGTGCTGTTGACGATGCCGATGGTGAAAACCTGCTCGGCGTGAATTTCCAGGATGCGGCGCCAGATGCGCTCCCGCTCCGCCCCACTGGTGGCGCGGCGCCAGGCGGTGTTGAGTTCCATGAGTTCCCGCACCGGCGCCATGTCGGGCGGCTCGCCGGCCCTGCCGCCGGTTTCGGCGTATTGCCCCCATTTCGGCCAATGCAGTTGGTGTTTTGCCGTCGGTGCCAGCTCTTCGGGACTCATGTCCGGGGCCGGGAGTCCGTTGGCGAGGCCGGCCCAGACGGACATGACCGTCTGCCCGGCGAAGATGCGTCTGCGGAACACCTCGCGTTGGGCGGGCTTGGAATACAGCTTGATCCCCGCCTTGAGCCAACTGTCGTGGATCAGTTCAAGGATGTCGGTTTCCTCGGTACTTTCCCCGGCCGTATCGACGATGATGTTGAGCGGCCGGCCGTCGGGCAACAGGCGGATGCCATCGCCGGTGCGTTTGGTCAGGCCCATGTCGTCGAGCAGGGCGTTGGCGCGCTCCACGTCGAACTGGCTCCATGCCGTCTGGTACTGCGCCCTATACAGCGGACTTTCGGGCAGGACCGTGTTGGCGCTCTCGCGGGCGAGGCCGAAATAAACGACCTGATTTATTTCGTGGCGGTCGATCGCCAGGGAAAGGGCGCGCCGGAACCGCACGTCCCGCAGCACCGCGCGCCACACCGGATCGGCGGCGTTCAGATTGGGATAGAGCGCCTTTTGCGCCCCCTTTGCGGTGCGCCACAGGCGGACGGTGAAGCCGTTGCGCTTCTCGCCCTCCTTAAGGAAGGTGTAGTTGTCGAATCGCAAATAGCGGGCCTGCAGGTCCGCGTCCCCGGCCCCCGTCTTGGCGGGAATCATTCTGTTGGACCCCAAGGCGATGATCACCCGGTCGATGTAGGGGAGTTGCCTGCCCGCCGTGTCGATGCGGTGGTAGTATGGATTGCGGGTGAAGATGAAGCGTTCGGACGGCGGCCGGGTGGTGTTCACCCAGGGCTGGAGCGTCGGCAGGCGGGGATTGTCGGACCGGTACTGGCGATCCTTGGACTCATGCAATCCCGCCCAATTGCGCATTCCCGCTTTCCGCACCTGGCGCCGGAGCACGGCCGGATCGGCGTAGCGGACGTGAAACCGCTTCAAATAGTGGGCCGGCCGGTAGATGAACAGCGGCGCCGCCGCCGCCAGCGCCGGCACGAAATAGGGATTGGGCCGGGACCAGGTGTAGCGGACCGTGATCTTGTCCAGGACCTCGAATCGCGGCGGCTTTCCGTCGATGAGCAACACCTTGGTCAGCCCGAACGGCGACAGCTCGGCGTTTCCGGCCACGTCCTCCCAGTAGTAGCGGAAGTCCTCGGCCGTAAAGGGATGGCCATCGGACCACCGGTGTCCCTTTCTGAGACGCAGGGTGAATTCGCGGCCCTCGCGCACGTCAAGGCGCTCTAAGATGTCGGGAACGATCTCCCGTCTGGTGTCGTACGCAACCAGGCGGGCATAGCCGTACACCATCATCATGCGCACGTCCTTGGGCTTCCCCATGAGCAGGCGCAGATCGCCGCCATAGCGCCCGAGGCTCTGCCCCGTTCCGTTCAAGGTCACGATGGACGGAGTTTCGGGGACCCTTTCCCGCACCGGCGGCAAATCGCCCGCCGCCACCGGATGGCCCAGGAAAAAGGGCTCCAGCAGCTTCGCCGGCCGGGCCGCCGAAGCCGGGACGAACGCCCAGGCGAGGACGGCGGCGGCGGCGACCAGGGCCCGGGCCCGCTTCATGACGTCGGCATCCCGCCTAAGTCCCGGGGGTCCGTGTCGGCCGCGGCGAGAACGAAATGGCCGTCTCCCACGTCGACAAGACGGCATGGCCGCGATTCGCTTACGGCGAACGGCTCGGGCCACGCCGCGGGATCGGAAATCGTTCCCCTGCCCGCGGCCGTGAAATCGAGCCTGCGGTCAAGGTCCGGATAGGGCACGGCCGCCATCAGGGCGCGGGTGTAATGATGGACGGGATTGCGGAACAGCACCTCGCGCGGCGCCACCTCCACCAGCCTTCCGCGGCACATGACGGCGATGCGGTCGGCGATGTAATCGACGACCGCCAGATTGTGCGAGATGAACAGGTATGTCAGGCCCAGCCCGGCCTGCATGTCCTTGAGAAGGTTGAGGATCTGCGCCTGTATCGAGACATCCAGCGCGGACACCGGCTCATCGCAGATCAACAGGTCGGGCTTCAGGGCCAGGGCCCGGGCGATGCCGATGCGCTGGCGTTGCCCGCCGGAAAAGCTGTGCGGGTAGCGGTTGAGAAACCGCGGGTCCAGGCCCACCATGTGCATCAGTTCCTTGACCATCTCCGCCTGCGAATCGGCGTCGCCGATCCGGTGGATGACCAGGGGTTCGCGAATGACGTCGAACACGGTCATGCGCGGGTTCAGCGACCCGAAGGGGTCCTGGAAGACCATCTGGATCTTTTGCCGGTACGGCAGCAGGTCCTCGGTGCTCAGGGACAGCAGATCGACCGGTGTCCCGCGGTCGTTGAAGACAACGGCGCCCGCGTCGGGCGTCAGCGCGCGCATGATGATCTTGCCGATGGTCGTCTTGCCGCAGCCGCTCTCGCCGACAAGCCCGAAACATTCCCCCCGTTTGACATCGAACGTGACGCCGTCCACCGCGGTCACGGAATTCTGCGAGTTCCCGCTCAGGAAGCCGCCTTTGCGGGCTCCGAAGCTTTTGCGCAGGCCGCTGACCCTGAGCAGGGGCCCGGCATCATCCGCCCCGGGCGGCCACGGCGCCTTGGCCGCAAGCATGGGCCCCGGTTCATGGTCGATTTCGCGCAGCGGCACCAGCCGTTCGCCCGCCTTCATGTCGAAATGGGGCACGGCCTTGAGCAGGGCCTGGAGATAGGGATGGCCCGCATTGTCGAAAATGTGTTCGACGGTCCCGCTTTCCATGACCTGGCCCTGGTAGATCACAACCACCTCGTCGGCGATGTTGGCGACGACGCCCAGATCATGGGTGATCATCAGGACCGCCATTCCCAGTTCGCCCTGCAGGTCCTTGATCAGCTTCAGGATATGGGCCTGGATGGAAACGTCGAGCGCCGACGTCGGTTCGTCGGCGATGAGCAGCGCCGGGCGGCAGATCAGGGCCATGGCGATCATCGCCCGCTGGCGCAAGCCCCCCGACAACTCGAACGGATAGCAGGTCAAGGCCGCCGCGGGGTCGGGGAAGCCGACCAGGCGCAGCATGGTCTTGGTGATCTCGCGGCCTTCGGTGTTGGAGACCTTGCGGTGCAGATGCAGGGCTTCGCCGACCTGATCGCCGATGGTGTGCAGCTGCGACAGCGAGACCATGGGCTCCTGGAAGATGATGGAAATGCGGCGCCCGCGGATGGCCCGCATCTGGGGGCTGTCCGCGGAAAGGCTTGCGATATCGACCGTGCTCCCGGGGTGCTCCGGATCGGCGAACACGATCTGGCCGCCGGCGATGCGCGCCGTATCCGGCAGGATGCCCATGATGGCCTGGGATATGACCGACTTGCCGGACCCGGATTCGCCGACCAGGGCGACGCTCGATCCCTGGCGGATGCGGAAAGACACGCCCCTGACCGCACGGACGACGCCGCCCAGCACGTGGAACTCGACCTCCAGGTCGCGGATGGCCAGAAGGTCGGTCACGGGCGGTTCCCCTTGGTATTAACTGCGGATTTTCCTACAGTTCCAGCCATGGGCGGGTTCACTGGGGGACAGGTCCCTGCCGGAATTTCGACCCGCATGTCGAAAAAAATTTGCGTCATCACCAGGCGGCGCGGTTCGGGGCATGGGTATGGAAATCAAACGGATTCATTTCGAGGAACTGCAACGGTACTGGATCGAGGTGGACCATTTCAAAAAGCCTGGCAAGAAGATCCGCGAGGTCGTACGCATTCTGGGACCGTACCAGTGTACCATCGATAATCCGCGCCGGGAATCGTACGGCCTGTTCGACGACGGCAAAATGATCGGGGTAACGCATCTGGTGCAGTGGGACGCCCGCTGGTTACGCTACCGCACGCTCAACGTGCGCACACCATACAGGGGCCAGGACCTGGGATGGATGCTGCTGCTGGGCGCCGTCGATCTGGACTGGCAGGACTGGAAGGTCCCCGGCAGGTACTTGTTCGGCTGGATACGGCGTCCCCATTTGTCCTGGTCCCTGGCCCACGGCTTCAAGGAAACCGGCGGCCGGTGGCATGAAGACCACATGGGCATGATACGGCCGTTGTCCGGGATTTAGCATCCTGCGCGTCCTTGGTATCAGTCATTGATTCATGGATGGAAATCATCTGCGCCGCGGGGCAGGGCACGGTAGTACCCACTATCATAAAAGGATGACACGTGTGACGGCCATGGGCCCCAAAAGCTTGCGGGCGTGGCGCTCCGATTCCCGGGCGTCGCCCTGGACGTAGGCGGCGGATGCTGGTCGGGGGAATCTGAAGGCAAGGGAAACGCGGGAAAGCCAGGATGAAACTTACCGACTACGACGTTCTGACCTTCGATTGCTACGGCACGCTGATCGATTGGGAGGAAGGGATTTTCGCGGCGCTGGAACCCTGGCTCCATCGCCAAGGCGTCACCGCCGGCCCGGGCGAGGTGCTGGAAACCTTCGCCCGGTATGAAACGCAACAGGAAGCCGATACGCCCGGCATGCCCTATCGGGAAATCCTCGAACATGTGCACAAGGGGCTGGCGGCGCACTGGGGCGTCGCCTCCACCGACCGGGACGCGGCGCGCTTCGGCGCCTCGGTGGGGGACTGGCCGGCGTTCGCGGACTCGGCCGCCGCGCTCCGCTACCTGAAGCGGCATTACAAGCTGGTGATCCTGTCCAACGTGGATCGGGAGTCGTTCCAGGGCAGCAACGAAAAGCTGGGGGTGACGTTCGACGCCATCTACACGGCCGAGGACATCGGTTCCTACAAGCCGGACCCGGCCAACTTCGCGTACATGGTCGACAGGCTCCGCGACGATCTGGGTGTCGGGAAATCGACGATCCTGCACACCGCGCAAAGCCTGTTCCACGATCATGTGCCGGCCGCCGCGTTCGGTCTGGCCACCAACTGGATCGACCGGCGCCACGGCCGCGAAGGCCCGGGCGCGACCGTGGCGCCGTCCGCGGAAGCGCGGACCGATTTCCGCGCCGAAAGCATGGCCGATTTCGTCGAGCAGCACCGGGCGTGCCTCGGCGGGCCCGGCCGTTAACCATTGTTCAATCACGATGACGTAGGGTTGACGCGGCAAACACGTGGGAACCTTGGTAAATGGCACCGCCCACCATAGGACTTGCTCTCGGCAGCGGCATGGCCCGCGGATGGGCCCATATCGGCGTCCTCAGGGTGCTCGAGGACGCCGGCATCAAGCCCGATGTCATCGTCGGCACGTCCATCGGCGCGGTGGTCGGCGGCGCCTATCTGGCCGGCCGCCTGGACCAGGTGGAGGAATGGGCCCGGGAGCTGACCGCCTTCGGCGTCCTCCGCCATATGGACGTCAATTTGTCGGGCGGCGGCCTGGTCGGCGGCGCGCGCCTGCACAGCCTGTTGCGCCGCACCCTGGAAGGGGCGCGTTTCGAGGGCCTGCCGGCATCCTTCGCCTGCGTCGCCACGGATCTGCTTTCCGGCCACGAGGTGTGGCTGCGCAAGGGCGGCCTGGCGCGGGCCATGCGGGCCTCGTTTTCCATGCCCGGCATCTTCAAGCCGGTCAGGATCGACGGCCAGTGGCTGGTCGACGGCGCCCTGGTCAACCCGGTGCCGGTGTCCGTCTGCCATGCGCTGGGCGCGCAGATCGTCATCGCCGTCAACGTCAACGGCGACCTTCTCGGCAAGAAATACAGCCGGAGGCCGGACACGGCGACGGATCAGCTGGCCCAGGCCCTGGAGGACTCCGCGCCCAAGGACAGCTCGCGCATCCATTCCATGTTGCAACAGGTTTTCGGCGCCACAAACAACGAACCCAGCACCTTCAGCGTCATGTCGGCGTCCCTCGACATCATCCTCGACCGCATCACCCGCAGCCGGCTGGCGGGCGACCCTCCCGACATCAGCATCGTGCCCCACCTCGGACACATCGCGCTCATGGATTTCCAGCGCGGGGCCGAGATCATCGACGAAGGGCGGGCGGCGGCCGAGAGCGTGATAGGCGAACTGGGCGACATCGTGGGCACCTTCACCACCGGCGCCGCCCCGCCGCCGCAAGCGTGAGCCGGGCGGGTCGGTACGCCGTCCCCGTCGTCGCGCCGCACGCGGGTAGGCTCAGAACCACGCCTCGTCGAAGTCCATGGTCGATCCCTTGCCGGCCATGATGGTGGCGAACAGGGCGCCGGTCTGGGGCAGCAGGCGGTGCATGAAAAAGCGCGCCGTGCCCAGCTTGGCCTCGTGGAAGCCGCCGTCGCCGTCGTCGTCACCGTGGCCGAGGGCCAGCCTGGCCATGCGCGTCCACATGTAGGCGAGGGCGACCAGGCCGAACAGGCGCAAATACTCGGTGGCCGCGGCGCCCGCCTCCTCGGGATCGGCGAGTCCCTTCTGCGCGATCCAGGCGGTCGCCCGCTGGAGGCGGCCGAAGGCCTTGGCCAGCGGCAGGACGAATTCCTCCAGCCCTTCGTCCGCCTGGTGCGCCTCGATGAAGGCGGCGACGGGATGGAAGAAGCGGCGCAGATAGCGCCCGGTGTGCGCCGGCATCTTGCGCCCCACCAGATCGAGCGCCTGGATGCCGTTGGTGCCCTCGTAGATCTGGGTGATGCGGGCGTCGCGCACGTACTGCTCGATCCCGTGTTCGCGGATGTAGCCGTGGCCGCCGAAAACCTGCACCGCCAGGTTGCCCGCCTCGAAGCCGATGTCGGTGAACAGGGCCTTGACCACGGGGGTGAGGAGCTCCACCAGGTCCTGTGATTGCCGGCGCCTGTCGGCGTCGGCGTGCCGGGCCGCGACGTCCATGTGCAAAGAAACCCAGGCGCCCAGGGCCCGCGCCCCTTCCACGTACGCCCGCATGGTGAGCAGCATGCGGCGCACGTCCGGGTGCACGATGATGGGATCGGCCGGCTTGTCGGGACACTTGGGGCCGCCCAGCGAGCGCCCCTGCAGGCGTTCCCGGGCGTACGCCGCCGCCCCCTGGTAGGCGGCCTCGGCCAGCCCCAGGCCCTGGATGCCGACCGCCAGGCGCGCCGTGTTCATCATCACGAACATGGCCCGCATGCCCTTGTCGAGGTCGCCGACCAGGAAGCCCGTGGCGTCGTCGAAGTTGATGACGCAGGTCGACGACCCATGGATGCCCATCTTGTGCTCGATGGAGCCGCAGGCGACGCCGTTGGCCGGCCCCAGCGAGCCGTCCTCGGCGACCGACACCTTGGGCACCAGGAACAGGCTGATGCCCCGGCTTCCCTCGGGCGCGTCCGGGGTGCGGGCCAGCACCAGGTGGATGATGTTCTCGGTCAGGTCGTGTTCGCCGGCGGAGATGAAGATCTTGGTGCCGGTGATCGTGTAGGCGCCGTCGTCGGAGGGCGTGGCCATGGTGCTGAGCAGGCCCAGGTCGGTGCCGCATTGGGATTCGGTCAGGCACATGGTGCCGCTCCACGTGCCGTCCGCCAGCCTGGGCAGGTAGGTTTCCTTCAGGGCCTCGGACCCGAAAGCCTTGAGCGCCAGATAGACGCCGCGGGACAACCCCGGATAGATGCCGAACGACAGGTTGGCCGAGCAGATCATCTCCTCGACCATGGTGTTGATGGTCTCGGGCAGGCCCTGGCCGCCGTGTTCGGTGTCGCAGGCGAGCGAGGTCCATCCGCCTTCGGTAAACGTGCGGTAGGCCTCCTTGAACCCTTGCGGCGTGCGCACGACGCCGTTCTCGAAGTGGCACCCTTCCTCGTCGCCGCTGCGGTTCAGGGGCGACAGCAGGCCCTCGCACACCTTGGCCGCCTCTTCCAGGATGGCGTCGACAAGGTCGGGCGTCACCTCGTCCGCGCCGGGCAGGTCGCCGAACTGTTCCTCGCCGAGCAGGTCGTTGAGCACGAAGCGCATGTCGCCGAGGGGCGCCTTGTACGTGGCCATGGCTCAATTCCTAAGCGGTTTGCCGGTGTCCAGCATGTGCTCGATGCGGGCGATGGTGGCGGGATGGCGCACCAGCTCCATGAAGGCGCGGCGCTCGAGGGCCAGCAGGTCGTCCTCGGTGAGGCTTTCGGTGACGTCGGTCCCGTCGCCGCTGAGGACCCCGGCCAGCACCTTGGCCACCACCTCGTCGTGGGGCGTCGCCTTGCCCAGCTTGCGCAGGCCGTAGAGGACCATGGTCAGGGCGACCCGCGCCGCCGGCCCGGGCAGGGAAATCTCCGGCGGCTCGGGCGGGGTATAGCCGTCGACGAGGTCGAGCGCCCGGGCCTTGGCGTCGGCCAGCAGGCGGTCCCGGTTCATGGTGATGCCGTCGTCGGCGGCCAGGTACAGGAGATCCCTGGCCTCGGGCGCCGACCGGGCCACCGTGGCCGTGCCCACGGTCTCGAAGACCTTGATGACGGGGGGCATGAAACCGCGCGGGCGCAGGGGACTGGCGGACCAGCGCACGAGCATTTCCTTGCACCCGCCCCAGGCCGGAACGACGCCGACGCCGGTCTCCACCAGGCCCACGTAGAACTCGGCATGGGCCTGGACGGCGTCGCAGTGCAGGAGAATCTCGCACCCCCCGCCCAACGCCATCCCGGCCGGCGCGCCGACCACCGGGAAGGGGGCGTACTTGAGGGCCTTGTACGCGTCCTGCCCCTGGACCAGCATGTCCTCGATCATCGGCCAGGCGGCGAGGTTGGCGGCGAACAGCATCAGGCCCAGGTTGGCGCCGGCCGAGAAGTTGCTGCCCTCGTTGTAGATGACCAGGGCCTGATAGCCGTCGGCCACGATACGGACGGCCTTGCCGACCATGGCCAGGGTGCCCAGGTCGAGCGCGTTCATCTTGGTGTGGAACTCCAGGCACACCACGCCGTCGCCGATGTCCCACAGGCTGGCCGAGGCGTTCCGCGCCAGGGGCTGGCTTCGCAGTTTCACGTCGGACAGCAGAAGCACGCCGGTGGCGCGCCGCACGTCGGCGTACCCGCCGTCGAACGCCAGGTGCTGGGGGCGGCCCTCGTGGGTGCGGTAGAAGGTGCCGGCGCCCACGGTTTCCAGCAGATCGGGCACCGGCAGGCCGTCGGTTTTCAGCTTTTCGGCGAACCACGCGGGTCCCAGTTGATCGATGAGCTGGAAGGGACCGGACTTCCAGTTGAAGCCGAGGCGCATGGCCTCGTCGACGGCGACGATGTCGTCGGCGATCTCGGGCGCCAGATGGGCGGCGTAGCTGAGGGTCCGGGCCATGACCCGCCAGGCGTAGCGTCCGCCCTTGTCGGGGTGTTCCATCAGGGCGCGCAGGCCGCCATCCGCGGACGCCTCGACGCTGTCCAGCCTGGGCTTCTGGGCCGGGTGGTAGGCGCCGGTCTCGAGGTCGATGGCCTCCTTGACCCTCTTGCCCGAAGACGTGTCGAGCCGGTAGAAGCCGCCCTTGCCCTTGCGCCCCGTGTACCCGTCGGCGATCATTTTCCTGATCAGCTCCGGTTCCCGGCGGACGGCGTGGAACGCGTCCGTCTCGGGCAGGGCGCCGGCCAGGCTGCCCAGCACGTGGGGCATGAGGTCGAGACCCACCAGATCGAGCAGGCCGAAGACGCCGGTCCTGGGAATGCCCATCGGCCGGCCGCAGACCGCGTCCGCCTCCTCGACCGTCAGGCCGGCCTCCATGGCCTCCAGCACGCCGCATTGCAGCCAGTAGATGCCGATGCGGTTGGCGATGAAGCCCGGCGTGTCCTTGCAATCGACCACGCCCTTGCCCAGGGCCACGTCGGCGAACCGGCGGACGGCCTGCACGGCGTCGGCGCGGGTCTTTTCCCCCACCACCAGTTCCAGCAGGCGCATGTAGCGCGGCGGATTGAAGAAGTGGGTGACGAGGAAATCGCGGGCGAAGCCGCCGGGCATGCCCTCGCACAGCACGGCGAGGGGGATCGTGGAGGTGTTGGACGAAACGATGGAGCCCGGCTTGCGCACCGCGTCGATCCTCCCATAGATCGCGTGCTTGGCGTCCAGCCTC